>NZ_RZOL01000440.1:0-4764 GCF_004022985.1 Mesorhizobium sp. M7A.F.Ca.ET.027.02.1.1
ATTCAGGCGGCCAAGCGGGTCTAGGTCCGGATCGTCGATTATGTCTTGCACCCCAGCCAGTGCCTGTCTTGCAAAGCGATCGGCCAATGCTTCCAGAAGAGCCTCCTTGGAGGGGAAGTAGTGATAGAAGGCGCCCTTCGAGACGCCGGCGGACGCAATCAGTCGTTGAGGCTCGCTTTGTCATAGCCCTGCGTCAGGAAAAGGGTCTGGGCATGGTCCAGAAGCTCTTCTCGCCTGAACTCTGGATGCTTGATGACACGGGGCATGATGAACCTTCTGCACAGTTCGCTTGAATTACAGACCGCTGGTCGGTATGGTAGACCGATGGTCTGAAATTGCCAGTGCAAGTGAGCGGATATCATGAAAGGTCGATCATGATCGCGAAATTGGTCCCCAAACATTCGTCTGGTTTGGCGCCATGGGCGCCTTGCTCTTCCTGTCGGCCGGCACACTGCACTGGCCGGGGGCCTGGGTCTATCTGGTGGGGATGGTGGGGCTCAGTCTCACCTTGGGCGTGGCGCTGGCAAGGCGCGATCCCGGCCTGATGAATGAGCGGCTGAGTTCTCCCATCCAGAAGAATCAGGACACGGCCGACAAGGTCCTGCTGTCCATACTACTGTTCGCCATCTTTGGTTCGCAGATATTCATGGGGTTCGACGTCCGTTTCGGCTGGTCCGTGGTTCCCGTCTGGGTGCAGGTGGTCGGCGCGCTCGTCCTGCTGCTCGGAATCTGGATCTGCTATCTGACGATGCTGGAGAACAGTTTCGCGGCGCCCGTGGTGAAGATCCAGGATGAACGCGGACAACGTGTGATCTCCACGGGGCCTTACAGCTACGTCCGCCATCCGATGTACGCTGGCGCCATCCTTTTCTTCGCCGGCACTGCACTTCTGCTTGGTTCCTGGTGGGGGCTGGCGTCGGTACTCGTGATCGTCGTTCTCCTGGCCATCCGCACGTTCATTGAAGAGAAGACGCTTCGCACCGGCCTGCGCGGCTATGACGACTATGTGGCCCGGGTCCGTTACCGCCTGATCCCATTGGTTTGGTAGCAGGCGCTCAGGCGGAAACACCTGCCGCCTTTGCCCGCGCCAGAAGCCGCTCGGCTAGCCGCAGATGCGGTCGATCGAACATCTTGCCGTCAATGCCGACAACGCCGGGACTTCCCGCTGCCGCGAACGCGGCGACGATTGCTGCCGATTGTCTCACGGCCTCGGCCGACGGCGTGAAGGCGGCGTTGATGACCGGCACCTGATCGGGGTGGATCGCCATCTTGCCGGTGAAGCCATCGCGCTCGGCCTCGGTGCATTCCGCTTCGAAGGCCGCCATGTCGCGAAAATTCGGGAAGACGGTGTCGATCGCCTCGACCTCCGCCGCACCGGCGGCAAGTATGGTCATGGTGCGAGCGTGTCGGAACACGTCCGTGTAGCGGCCATGCTCGTCGCGGGCGCTGCGCGCGCCGATCGCCGCCGACAGGTCTTCAGCGCCCCAGGTGAGGCCGGCAAGCCGCGCACTTGTCCCGGTATAGGTCGCCGCCGCCAGCACGCCTGCCGGCGTTTCGGTGATGATCGGCAGGATCTTGATTGCGCCGTCGGCCAGATCATTTTCGGCCTCGCGCACCCTGAGCTTTGCCGACATATGCTGTACATCCTGGCCGCTGTTCGACTTGGGCAGCATGATGCCGTCGGGTCGTGCCGGCACCAACGCCACCAGATCGTCATCCGTCAGGCCGGTCGTGAGGTCGTTGACCCTGACATAGATGGCTGAACTGGTTTGCGCCCTGCGTTCCAGGATGAAGCGCGCCGCCACCTCGCGCGCCAGCGCCTTGTTGTGCGGCGCCACGGAATCTTCGAGGTCGACGATGATCACGTCGGCGCCGGCACCAAAACTTTTTTCCAGTTTCCTCTGGGAATCGCCAGGGACGAACAGCAGCGAACGCATGCGTCAGATCGCCTTCTTCAGCATCATCGCTTGCCTGGTGCATTTGGCGACGAGATCGCCATGCTGGTTGTAGGCGCGATGCTCGAATTCGACGATGCCGCGATCGGGTTTCGACCTGGATTCGCGCACCGAGATGACTGTCGTCTCGACCCGGATGGTGTCGCCATGGAAGACCGGATGCGGAAACACGGTCTCCTTCATGCCGAGATTGGCGACCGTAGTGCCGACTGTGATGTCATTGACCGAAATGCCGATCATCAAGCCGAGCGTGAACAGCGAGTTGACCAGCGGCTTACCCCATTCGCTCTTGGCGGCGAAATCGAAGTCGATATGCAGCGGCTGCGGGTTCAGCGTCATTACCGAAAACAGCATGTTGTCGCTTTCGGTAACGGTCTTGCGCAGCGTGTGCTGGAAGACATGGCCGACAACGAACTCTTCGAGATAAAGCCCGGCCATTTCTTTCTCCTCAGGTGCTTGACGGTGATAGGCGCTGCAAATCAGCCTCGCAAGCCAGTTAATGAACATGGTGAACGGTTCGTAAACCAATTCTGCCTACGGTCGTCAGTGGGGTCAGAAGCTTCTGACAAGGGGCGTAAGCAGGCGGGCATGGTTGTTGTTTCGCATTTCCTGAAATGGATCTACACCGCCAGGGTGTCGGAGCGTGCAGCGGCGGCGAGCGCTCTGGCCCGGGCCTATATCAATTCCGAATTGCCTTTCGAGGACCGTTGCGCCGCCGAGGCGGCGCTGACGCTATTGCTCGACGATGCCTCGTCGAAGGTGCGGCTGGCGATGGCCGAGGCGCTGTCGATGAGCCACCAAGCGCCAATGCAGATCATCAGCGTGCTGGCCTCCGACCAGCCGGAAGTCGCCGGCGTGGTGCTGGCGCGCTCGCCGCTGCTCACCGACGCCGACCTGATCAACCGCGTGGCCTCAAGTCCGAAGGCGACACAGAAATTGATCGCCGACCGGCCACTCGTCTCGATGGCGCTGTCGGCGGCCATCGCCGAGATCGGCGAGGCGGACGCCTGCGCGGTGCTGCTCGCCAACAGCGGCGCCGACATCGCCTCGCTCAGCTTCCGCCGCATGGCCGAACGGCATGGGCACCTGCCGCTGGTGCGCGAGGCGCTGATATCGGATATCAGGCTGCCGGCCGACTGTCGGCATATGCTGCTCGTCAAGCTCGGCGAAATGTTGAAAACGTCGCCACTGGTGATGGCGATGATGGGCGCGGCGCGAGCCGACCGCGTCATGCGCGACGCCTGCGTCAAGGCTTCGGTGACGCTGATAGAAGGCACGCGCCAGGAAGAACATGCGGCCCTGATCGAGCATCTCAGGCTGCGCGGCGACCTTACCGCGAGCTTTCTGATCCGCACCATCGCGCATGGCAAGGTCGATTTCTTCGGCTCGGCGCTGGTCGCGCTCAGCCAGCAGTCCGAACAAAGGGTAAGGGCGCTGCTTGCCGGCGGGCATGATGTCGCCTTGCAGGCGCTGTTCCGCAGCGCAGGACTTGCCGCAGTCACCCATGCCATCATCCTGCGTGCGCTGAAGATCTGGCGCGAGGTTGCCAACGGCAAGCGCGTCGCCGGTGTGCAAGAGGTCAGCTGGCTGATGCTCAAGGAGGAGGGCGGGCAGTCCGCGGAAGGCGATCTTGCCACGCTGGTCAAGTCGATCCATCTCGACGCGCTGCGCGAGAACGCACGCGGCCACGCACTGGCGATAGCGGCGGCTTAGCCTTTATCCCTCGCGAAAAAGTCCGGGAAATCCTCCATCGCCGCGGCAATGATGCGCAGCGATGCTGCGATTTGTAGCAATTCGCCGGTGCCGTTTCGCTCGGCGATGTTCGCTGCGTACTGCCGGGCGACGGCGACGGTCGAGGTCTGTGGATCGCCGGGCGCGCGGAAAAGCAGTTCGCGCGCCAGTCCCCTCAGGAAGTTGGCGATCGAAAGCGCGGTCTCGGATGGAATGGCATGGCTTTGGCTTGCATCGCGCAGCCGAAGGACCTCCAGGCCGACGGTGACGGCGGCGACTCCGCCGCCCAGAACCGCATCGCCCTTCTGACCGGCATTCTGCACCAGCGGCATCAGCTGGTTGATGCGGTCGTAGGCGAGGCTCTCGAAGGCCGACCGCCTCGGCACCCGCTCATGCAGGCAAAGCCGCGCCAGATCCTCGCGCATGGCGCGCACGATGCGGTTGGCCGCGAGCCACGGATCGGCTGGCAGCACGACGATGAAGACACCGATCGCCAGCAGGATGCCGACCAGGATCGACGCCGACCCGGCGAAGAAGGGTACGGGATCGTAGGTCATCGCCTGGTGCGGGCTCAGGAAGGCGAGGAAGTTGATGGCGAAGGCCGTCGCCACGCCGACATAGCGTGGATTGGCCATGGCCAGCGCCGTCGGTACAAGGATGGGCACGACAAACAGCATGAACCAGCCGAAGCCCGGCAAAGCGGGCAGCGCGATCTGGCCGACGAGAAAGGCAAAGGGCAAAGCGAGCAGCGTTCCCTTGAAGAAACCCCAGGCGACCTGCACAGGGTCGGGGCGAGCAGCAAACAGGCTCGATACGACAGCAACGAGGATGACCGTACCGGCCGCTTCCGACCATTTCGTCGTCAACCAGAAGGCCGCGACCAGCAGCGTGGCAAGGGCAGCGCGCACGGCGTTGCGCGACGCGCCGGCGTAATCGCGATGCACCACCAGCGCAGGCTGCCTGCTGCCCCTGGCCGACCGCGTGGCAGGCGCGCGCAAGGCGTCGAGGCCGCGCAGCACCTGCTTGAGCGCATCGGCGAAATCGGCGGCGATGGTCAGGCGGGTGATAGTGCCGACCC
>NZ_RZOL01000441.1:0-4757 GCF_004022985.1 Mesorhizobium sp. M7A.F.Ca.ET.027.02.1.1
GTCGAAGGCATTCGCGACGGCCATGCCGGCGCGGTGCTGGCCGCGTCCATTTTCCATTTCGGCACCTACACGATAGCGCAGGCCAAGGCGCACATGGCCGCCGCCGGCCTGCCGATGCGGCTGGACTCTGTGAATAATCGGCCCTAAAGCATGATCCCGAAAAGTGGGAACCGGTTTTCGGAAAAGATCATGCTTAAACAAGCAGATAGATGACGCCATGACCGAGTTTTCGCTTTCCGATCTGGAAAAAATCATTGGGGAACGCGCCCATTCCGGAGATCCGGATTCGTGGACGGCAAAATTGTTCGCGCGCGGCATCGACAAGGCGGCGCAGAAGCTCGGCGAGGAGGCCGTCGAGACGGTGATTGCCGCCGTCAGGGGCGACAAACCGGCCATCGTTTCAGAAAGCGCCGATCTTATGTATCATTGGCTCGTCGTTCTCGGCCTCTCCGGGGTACCGCTGAGCGACGTGCTTAGGGAACTCGAAGGCCGCACCCGGCGTTCGGGCATCGCCGAGAAGGCGTCACGGCCCAAGGGCTGACCGCGAGGAAGGGCAGGTATCTCGATGGATCAGCTCGCGCCAACCGAGAAATATTCCCCCTTTCGTTTCTTCTCCGCCGATCAATGGTCGCAATTCCGCGCCGACACGCCGCTGACGCTGAGCGCGGACGAATTCCGCCGCCTGCGCTCGCTCAACGATCCGGTCGATCTCGAAGAGGTCACGCGCATCTATCTGTCGCTGTCGCGGCTGTTGTCGGCGCATGTCGAAGCGAGCCAGCTGCTGTTTCGGCAACGCCAGGCCTTCTTCAACGCGGTCGACGTGGTCAAGACACCGTTCATCATCGGCATCGCCGGTTCGGTCGCCGTCGGCAAATCGACCACCGCACGCGTGCTGAAGGAACTTTTGGCGCGCTGGCCGTCGAGCCCCAAGGTCGATCTCATCACCACCGACGGCTTCCTGCTGCCCAACGAGGTCCTGCGCCGCGAGAACCTGATGGAGCGCAAGGGTTTCCCCGACAGCTACGATGTAGGCGCGCTGCTGCGCTTCCTGTCGGGCATCAAGTCGGCGCTGCCCGATGTCCGCGCGCCGGTCTATTCGCACCTGACCTATGACGTCATTCCCGGCGAGTTCGTCACCATCGACCGGCCCGACATATTGATCTTCGAAGGCATCAATGTCCTGCAGCCCGGCAAGCTGCCGCAGGACGGCAAGATCGTGCCTTTCCTGTCGGACTTCTTCGACTTCGCCATCTACATCGATGCCGACGAGAAGCTGATCCACAACTGGTACATTTCCCGCTTCATGCGGCTGCGTGAGACCGCCTTCCGCAACCCGGACTCCTTCTTTCACCGCTACTCGCAGCTGTCGGAGAGTTCCGCGCGCGCCATCGCCGAAGGCCTGTGGACCAACATCAATTTGAAGAATCTGCGCGAGAACATCCTGCCGACGCGGGCCCGCGCCGACTTGATCCTGCGCAAGGGCGCCGATCACCTGATCGAGGAAGTGGCGCTCAGGAAGCTGTGACGGCCGGCTCCGTCACCCGCCGCAGCGTCAGATTGATCCGCCCGCCGTTTTTCAGCAGCGCCGAGGTCGAGGGATAGATCCGATCGACGCCGTGAAAGCACAGCCGCCCCTCGCCGCCGAGCACCACGACGTCACCGCTTTGCAGCCTGAACGACTTGGTGGCGCCATCACGCGTGGTCTGGCCAACCCGGAACAGGCAGTCGTCGCCGAGCGAGACGGAGACGACCGGAGCCGAAAGATCGGCCTCGTCGCGGTCCTGATGCAGGCCCATCTTCGCATCCGCGGTGTAGAAATTGATCAGGCATGCTTCCGGCGGGCGCGGATAGCCCGAGACCTCGCGCCACAGGTCGAGCAGCGCATCCGGAATTGGCGGCCAAGGCGCCCCGGTTACCGGATGCGCCGGCTGGTAACGATAGCCGTGCTCCTTGTCGGTGACCCAGCCCAGCGGCCCGCAATTGGTCATACGCACGCTCATCTCCTTGCCGGTGCGCGGCATGGCCGGCACAAACAGCGGCGCCTGCTGCACGATCCGTCTCACCTCGTCGACCAGCTCTTCCTGCGCGCTGCGCGACAGGTAGGCCGGCATGTGGCGGACGCCTTTGGGCAGGACGAGCACGGTTCGATTACCTCTTGGATGGTTCGGAACCGTAAAATGTCACGATCAAATGAAAACGGCGACCCGAAAGCCGCCGCTCTTGTCGAATTGGCAGCCGCCGATCAGGCGAGGTCGGGAATGCGCAGCACCTGGCCCGGATAGATCTTGTCGGGATGGGTCAGCATCGGCTTGTTGGCCTCGAATATGACCGTGTTCTTGACGCCTTGGCCCTTGCCGTAGCTTTTCTCGGCGATCTTCCAGAGATTGTCGCCCTTCTTCACCGTGTAGAAGGTGGGCTCCTTGGCGGGGGCGGCGGCCGTGCCAGGTGCTGGCGCGACCTGCAATTCGTCGGCCTGCACTTTGGAGACGCCGAGCGTGTTGCCGACGGCGATGACCGCCTTCTCGAAGATCGACTGGTCCTTGACCACACCCTTCAGCACCGCCGTGTCGCCCGTGACGACGACCTCGACGCCATCGGTGCCGAGCTTGTGCGAATCGAGCTCCTTCTTGAGTGTGTCGGCCGTGGGTGCGGCTTGGTCGTCACCGCCGATGCCCAGTTTCTTGCCGACGCTCTTGACGAAATCGAACATGCCCATCCTTGGGTCTCCCTTGCTAATGGCAATGGTTGAACTTTGCATCTGCGGTCCAAAATGGGAAGTCGTTTTGCGCGTGATTGGTGTGGTGCTTAATCGTTCTCCACCCGGCCGCGCAGCTTCTTGATCGTGCCGCGCCCGGCCTTGCTCTTCAGCCGCCGTTCCACGGCACCCTTCGACGGCCGTGTCTTCTTGCGCGGCGGCGGTGGCGGTTCGGCGGCCTTGGCGACCAATGCCGTCAGCCGTGCCCGCGCATCGGCCCGGTTCTGTTCCTGGGTGCGGAAGCGGCCTGCCTCGATGACGATGACACCGTCCTTGGTGGCACGCTGGCCGGCAAGCTTGATCGTCCGCTCGCGCACGCGCTCCGACAGACCCGTTGCGTTGGCCGCGTCGAAGCGCAGTTGCACCGCCGTCGCCACCTTGTTGACGTTCTGGCCGCCGGGACCGGACGAGCGGATGAAATCCTCGTGCAGGTCGCCCGGATGGATCACCGCATCGCCTGATATGATGATGTTGTCGTCGCTCGCCATGCCGCAGTCATGGCGCGGCGGATCGAAAAAGAAAAGGCCCGATCGAACCGGGCCTTTCAACGAAAGCTGACCCCTGTGGCGCGATTACTCCGCCGCTTCCTGCATGCGCGGCGCCGCGCCCAGCACCACGGCGTCGACATGGCTTTCGAATTTCTCGAAATTGACGGCGAACATGCCGACCAGCCGTGCCGCCTGCCGGTCGTAGCCGGCCTTGTCGGCCCAGGTCGCCCGGGGGTCCAGAATCATCGGGTCGAGAATGGCGCTGTCGATGCCCGGCACAGCCACCGGCACCTCGAAACCGAAATGAGGGTCGGTGCGGAACTCGGCTGTCTTCAGCGAGCCGTCAAGTGCGGCTGCAAGCAAGGCGCGCGTCGCCTTGATCGGCATGCGCTTGCCGGTGCCGTAGGCGCCGCCGGTCCAGCCGGTGTTGACCAGCCAGCAATCGGCGCCGTGGCGGGCAATCAGCTCGCGCAGCAGATTGCCGTATTCGGAAGGGTGGCGCGGCATGAACGGCGCACCGAAACAGGTCGAAAACGTCGCTTCGGGCTCGGTCACGCCCTTTTCGGTTCCGGCCACCTTGGCGGTGTAGCCGGACAGGAAATGATACATCGCCTGCGCCGGGGTCAGCCGCGCGATCGGCGGCATCACGCCGAACGCATCGGCGGTCAGCATGATGATGTTGTTGGGATGGTTGGCGCGGCCGGTCTTGCTGGCATTGGGGATGAAGTCCAGCGGGTAGGCGCAGCGTGTGTTCTCGGTCAGTCTTCCGTCGTTGAAATCCGGCACGCCATCAGCGTCGAGCACGACATTTTCCAGCACCGTGCCGAAGCGCTGCGTGGTGGCGAAGATTTCCGGCTCGGCTTCCGCCGACAGCTTGATCGTCTTGGCATAGCAGCCGCCTTCGAAATTGAAGATGCCGTGCGGTCCCCAGCCATGCTCGTCGTCGCCGATCAGCGTGCGCGAGGGATCGGCCGAGAGCGTCGTCTTGCCGGTGCCCGACAGGCCGAAGAAGATGGCGGCGTCGCCGGCCGCACCCTCATTGGCCGAGCAATGCATCGGCATCACGCCTTTCGCCGGCAGCAGATAGTTGAGCATGGTGAACACCGACTTCTTCATCTCGCCGGCATAGGAGGTGCCGCCGATCAGCACGATCTTGCGCGAAAGATCGACGGCGATCACCGTTTCGGTGCGGCTGCCGTGACGAAGGGGATCGGCGCGGAAGGACGGCAGGTCGATGATCGTCATCTCAGGCACGAACTGTTCGAGTTCGGCGGCATCCGGACGGATCAGCAGATTGCGGATGAACAGCGAGTGCCAGGCAAATTCGGTGATCACCCTGGTCGGCAGCCTCGACTCCGCCTCGGCGCCGCCGACCAGATCCTGGACGTATAGATCCTTGTCCGCGGCATGCGCCTGGAAATCGGCGAGCAGCGTGTCGAACTGGGCCGGCGAGATCGCCTTGTTGTTGTCCCACCAGACATGTGGTTCGGTGGCGCCATCGCGGACGACGAACT
>NZ_RZOL01000442.1:0-4711 GCF_004022985.1 Mesorhizobium sp. M7A.F.Ca.ET.027.02.1.1
CCCTGACGCCCGGCAGGGCCGGCCAAACCCAGCTTGCCTCCGCCACATAATATTTAGATGCTGTTCAGCAGTTGCAGAACGGCGTCGTTCGGTCGGAAACGCACGCCGTGGTCGCCGGCGACGCCCGCCTTCTCAATCCATTGCGCATCATCTCGACATCCGCGGCGGCATAGCGGTGGGTCGTGGCGACCTGTGCGTGCCCGAGCCAGGCTTGGATCGTCAAAAGGTCCACGCCGGACTGGAGAAGCTTCATGGCGAGGGAGTGCCGGAAGATGTGCGGCGATATGGGCTTGTCGGCCAACGCCGGCCTGATAGCCACGGCCTCGGCGGCCGCACGCCGCACGATATGGGTCGCTCCGAAACGGGTCAGCCGCTCGTTGCGGGCGCCGACGAATATCGGTCGCGGCTCGTGATGGGCGATCCCGCGCTCGCTCAACAAGGTTGTCAGCGCTCGCGCGAGGTCCTTAGCAATGGGGACGACGCGGTCTCTGCGCCCTTTGCCGCGCAGCAGCACTTGCGGGTGCGGCCGTTCCAACTGAAGGTCGTTTGCGTTAACGCCGGTGGCTTCGGAGACCCGGGCGCCGGTCCGTGCCAAGAAGAGAAGAAAGGCTCGGTCGCGCCGACCACGGGGCGTCTTTGGATCGGGTGCCGCGATGAGGGTGTCCACTTCGGCCTTGGTGAGGTGGTACGTCACCTCAATGTGCGTCCGTTTAATGGGAATCGTCAGCACGTTGGGCGACGCCGAAGGACGCCGGGTCGGCAGCAGCGACGTGGTGGAAGAAAGATCGGATCGCGGCCAAGCGGGCGTTGCGCGTGGCGACGCAATTGTTCCGCTTCTCCTCGAGATCGTCGAGAAAAGCGAGAACGAGGTCTCGGTCGAGATCTTCGAGCGTCAACGCCGCCGGCTTCTTCCGCAACCGGGCGGCGGCAAAGAGGATCAGCATGCGCAAGGCATCGCGATAGCTGGCCACGGTCGCGGGAGTCGCGTTGCGCTGCTTGTTCAAGCGCCGGCGAAAGTATGACTCCAGGAGCGGCGCCCGGCGCAGAAGATGCGCACCTCCGACCCGCCCGAGTTCGATCCCGCCATGCCGCAACCGCTTCCGTACGATCCTCGAAACAGGCGACGCGCACTTGAACGGTCCCAAGGGCGGCGTGAAGGACAGGAATAGATACGGACTATCCACCTTCGGTCGCGCGCGCAGGATGTAGTCGGCGAGCGCGGCGCCGGTCTCCTCGAGGAGCGGCGCCACGCGATCACGCTTGCCCTTGGTGCGCCGGACAAAAACCTCGCCAGCTCGCCAGTCGATATCCTGCAGCTGAATGGCGCGGAGCTCGCCGTTGCGAATGCCGGTGGTGGCGAGTAGCAGGACGGCTGGATCGCGGATGTCGACCGGCGTCGTTGCGCCGATCGCGTCGATTGCGCGCCGAACGTCATCCCATGCAAGGCGCGGTGGCAAATGCGCCAAACGCCAATGAGGCGTCCTTGGGACGACGCCGGCGAGATCCTGGTCATGGTGGCCAGCCCAACACAAAAACCGAAGAAATGTTCGGATGTGAGAAGTCGCTGCCGTGCGGGGTGCCGGAGGTCGCCGATAGCGACAGCCGATGCTCGACGGCAGCGAGGACGTGCTCGGCCGCCAACGCCTCGAGGTCTTGGCCGGGATGGTGATGGCGGAACCAATCCAGAAAGCGGCGGCCGCCCAGAAGAACGCCTTCGCGGGTCTTCGGCTCCAGGCCCCGCACCCTGCCCAGATGGTCCGAAAAGGAAGCCAGAAGCGGAGCATCCGGGTCAGCATCTACACTGGGAACGGAGGCAATGAATCGCTCCGGAGCCACTCGCAGTGCGTGTCCCAGCGCCGACACTGCTCCAATGCGTGGAGAATCCGTCGTAAACGTGCACAAATAGCTATCGACGACATCCTGATGGATCGGCATCGGATCACAGCGCGTCGCGGCAAACTGGCTAAAGCGCGCAATCCGGCTCAGGTAAATCTTGGCGGTCGCTCGCCTATAACCAAGCGTGAAAAAATGCTTCGCGAGGCGATCCATCTCGCCACCGAGTGCGCCGCTGCGCAGGCGCTTGAGCACCCCACAATACGAAAAATAGAACTCGAGCATTCTGCCCCTCCGGCATTGTGGCGCAGGGGAATCCCGCGCCCCATGAGAGAGGCATGAAATATTATGTGGCGGAGGCAAGCTGGGTTTGGCCGGCCCTGCCGGGCGTCAGGGCGGCTCCGCCACATAATCTCGCCCGACGCATAAATGCGGTTATGTGGCGCGCCACATAACCGTTCAGCGGCGCGATCTACGTGTTCCGTGCGAAGCGGACGGACCGGATCAAGCTGATCTTCTGGGACGGCACAGGAGTCTGCCTTTACGCCAAAGCGCCTTGAGGGCGGCGAGTTCCGCTGGCCGAAGGTGCAGGACGGGATCATGCAGCTGACGGCCGCGCAGCTGTCGGCACTGCTCGAAGGTCTCGACTGGCGACGGTCCATGAAGCTCGCCAGACGCGCGTTCCGGCGCAGGCGGGCTGATCCGCGACCAAGTGAATCAGTCCGGATTCCTCTGTCGCCCGGTGCCGGCGAATATGGTCTGATCCGCTCATGGCGATGACGGCGGACCAGCTTCCCGACGATCCGGATGCGCTGAAGGCGATGGTCTTGGCGCGCGACGTCGAGAATGCGCGGCTGATCCAGATCATCCGGGAATTGCAGCGTCACCGCTTCGGCCGCCGCGCCGAGAGCCTGCCGGAAGACCAGTTGCTGCTGGGTCTGGAAGAAGCCGAGCAGATCGAGGCCGCCGGCGAGGAGGCGACCGAACGTGCCGACCCGCGCGAACGCATTGAGCGCGCAGGAAAGCGCCGAGCGAACCGTGGCGCGCTGCCGGCGCATCTTCCTCGCATCGAAACGATCGTCGACATCGACGATCACGTCTGTCCCCTGCACCGGATCGGCGAGGACGTGAGCGAGCGGCTCGACATCGTTCCGGCGCAGCTGCGCGTGATCGTGGTGCGCCGGCCCAAATATGCCTGTCGCGCCTGCGAGGACGTTGTCGTGCAAGCTCCGGCGCCCGCAAGGCTGATCGAAGGCGGCCTGCCGACCGAAGCGACGGTCGCGCAGGTTCTGGTCTCCAAATATGCCGATCACTTGCCGCTCTACCGTCAGGCGCTAGATCTATGCTCGGCAAGGCATCAATCTGGATCGCTCTACGCTCGCCGACTGGGTCGGCCGCGCCGCCTGGCATCTGCGTCCGGTGCACGAGCGGCTGCTTGGCAAGCTGAAGTCCTCGCCAAAACTCTTCGCCGACGAGACAACCGCGCCGGTGCTCGATCCCGGCCGCGGCAAGACCAAGACCGGGCAGCTCTGGGCTTATGCCCGCGATGACCGGCCATGGCATGGAGCCGACCCACCGGGCGTCGCCTATGTCTATGCGCCGGACCGAAAGGCCGAGCGACCGATTGCCCATCTCGCGGGCTTCACCGGTATCCTCCAGGTCGATGGCTATGGCGGCTATCGCGTGCTCGCCGACAAGAGCGGCGTCACGCTCGCCTTCTGCTGGGCGCATGTGCGCCGGCGCTTCTACGAACTCGCCGCGGCCGGTCCCGCGCCGATCGCCAGCGAGGCGCTGAGACGGATCGCTGAACTCTACAGGATCGAAGACGACATTCGTGGACGATCGGCCGAGCAGCGCCGCGCCGTGCGTCAGGAAAAGAGCCTCTCGATCGTCGCCGATCTCGAACCGTGGCTGCGCGAGAAACTCGGGCTGATCAGCCAGAAGACAAAACTCGCCGAGGCGATCCGCTACGCGCTCTCGCGCTGGGATGGCCTGTCGCGCTTCCTTGATGACGGCCGCATCGAGATCGACAGCAACACCGTCGAACGCTCGATCCGCCCGATCGCGCTCAACCGGAAGAACGCACTCTTCGCAGGATCGGATGGCGGCGCCGAACACTGGGCCGTCGTCGCATCGTTGGTCGAAACCTGCAAACTCAACGGCGTCGAGCCACTCGGCTATCTGGCAGACGTGCTCACCAGGATCGTCAGCGGCCACCCCAACAGCCAGATCAACGATCTCCTCCCGTGGGCTACATGACGCCGCCGGAGCTCAAGGCCGTGGCCTGAGAACAGCGCTCTGATGTCCGCTGTCAAGGTTTGGAACGCAGGAGGTCGCCCGATCCGAGGACGGCTGCTCATTCTGAGGATCGCGCATGGGTGGAGGCGGAACTGAAGGACGTCGTTGATCAAGCTCTGATGCGCGGGTTAACTACCGCATTCCCGATTGTGCGTCCGGGGCTGTTCCTATCTTACTGCGGGCGTCGGCGGTTCGCCGGCCACAAAGCGTCTGACGGGCATTCCCCTGCCGTGGTCCCGCCTCCGCCCATGCGCGATATGTGCGCCGTCGCGGCGAGCGATCAGGTGACGCGCGCCTCCCTTGCGACTGCCCACATGAAGCCGACCAGTTCACGGGCGATCGCGGTGCAGACGACCGTTGTCCGTTTGCCCCGAGCGCTCAGCATGCGGTAGCGGGCTGTCAGCCGGGACTGCGCCTTCCAGGCGATCTCACACACCTTCGGTGATGCCTGCTCCAATCGGTATAGCTTCGCCTTCCCGACCTTGGGCGGATGTCGATAGGTCCAGGCGCTCTCGACCAACATGTGGCGAACCCGACCGTTGCCTGCCTTTGTGATGCCGCCGCGCCGGACTGTCTCCCC
>NZ_RZOL01000443.1:0-4708 GCF_004022985.1 Mesorhizobium sp. M7A.F.Ca.ET.027.02.1.1
GGCAACTGACAGGGTAAAAAGTGCACTGTCACCGTAAATTCTATGAAAGCGCTGTTGGTTCCGACAGGGAGGTGGTCTGCTTTGCGCCCAATCCCGGTCGTTTACGCTGAGCTAGCCAACCTCCAAATGCGGACATTTGACATGACAGCCGAGTGTCAGAAAGTTGATCGGCATTTGTAGCACCGCGCTGGTCAGCATGATCGCTGTGGCCGCTGGACCGTCCAGCGTTTGCGTTTGCGTGATGATTGGCCATCAATGCAATGTGGGCATCAGGTTCCCGCATTGGACCTAACGGCCGCAGCCGATCTACCACTTGACCCGGAAACCGAGCGAACCGGTCAGTGCGTGACTGTCGCCGGAATTTTCCAGGCCCGTACGAGCGACAGCTTCGCCAAAGACGGAGAACTTGTCGTCGGCCCAGTTGACTGTGCCACCGATGCCGATGCCGCCCCAGAGCTGCTCATTCCTGCTTGACAGGCTGCTTCCTGCCAGGTCCACTGACGAGCCGTCCTCGAAATCGTAATAAAGGTTGGCGACGGTGTAGACATTCATGTGCCCGGCGCGGCGCCGCCCTGGTACTGTCCCTCGACATAGGTCGGGTGCACCGCCTTGCCGGCATCCTGCACGACCGTGTAGCGGATGACCCTGGTGGCGCCGGTATCGGGATCGACCTCGATATCGCAGATATGGGTGGCGAAGGAGACGCCGGCACCATCGGCGACGAGCTCGCTGTGGCCGGCGATCGGCCCGCCGGTCTTGCCCGACTCGGCCGCGATCTCCTTCAGCGACAGCTTGCCGAGATTGCCGTGCTTCTCGCCCTTGGCGATCGCGTGGCCCTTTTCCCAGACCACGTCGTCGACGGCAATGTCCCACATCTGCGCGGCGCGCTCGCGCAGGATCTTGATCGCGTTGCGGGCGGCCGAGATCGTCGCCATGGAAGACGAGAAGGTGCCGCGGCTGCCGTCCGTCATGTCGTTGTAGCCGAGGCTGGACGTGTCGGCGACGATCGCCGTGACTTGGGAATAGTCGATGCCGAGTTCCTCCGCCGCCACCAGCGATAGCGATGCGCGGGAGCCACCGACATCGACCGTGCCGACGGCCAGCGAGACCGAGCCATCCATGCCGATGTTGAGGTCGGTGCAGGTCTGGCCGCCGAAATTGAACCAGAAACCGCAAGCCATGCCACGGCCCTGGTTCTTGCCCAGCGGCGCCTTCATGTGCGGATGGCTCTTCACCGCCTCCAGCGTCGGGCCGATGCCGATCGGTCCGTAGACCGGGCCGTAGGAGGACCGTGTGCCTTCCTGCGCGGCGTTCCTGATGCGGAAGTCGACCGGGTCCATGCCGATCTTCTTGGCCAGCTCGTCGACCGCGCTTTCCACCGCGAACGCCGCCATCGGCGCCGAAGGCGCGCGATAGGCCGCGGTCTTCGGCCGGTTGACCAGCACTTCGTAGCCGACCGTCTTGACGTTATCGAGCTTGTAGCAGGCGAACGCCGTCATCGCGCCGATCTCGGCCCAGGAACCGGCATAAGGGCCGCAACTGTAGCGCAGCGTCGCTTCGGCGGCGGTGATCGTGCCGTCCTTGCGGGCGCCGATCTTGACGTCGATCGAGGTGGCGCTGGTCGGGCCCGAAGCGCGGAACACCTCGTCGCGGGTCATCACCAGCTTCACCGGCCGTCCGGCCTTGCGCGACAGCGCCAGCGCCACCGGCTCGGCCCAGACATGGGTCTTGCCGCCAAAACCGCCGCCGATCTCCGAGGAGGTGACGCGCAGTTTCGAGGCTTCCATGCCAAGCAGCTGGGCGCAGTGCTGGCGGTAGACGAAATGGCCCTGCGTGCAGACCCAAAGGTCGGCGGTGCCGTCGGAGCTGAAATTCGCCACGCAGGCATGCGGCTCGATATAGCCCTGGTGCGTCTGCTCGGTCTTGAAGGAGCGCTCGATGATGAAGTCGGCCTGCCCGAAACCCTGATGGACATCGCCATGGCCAAACTGGCTGCGCTTGGTGATGTTGGAGGGTTTTACCGGCTTTTCCTCAAGACCCTCGGTGAAGATGGCATCATTGATCAAGGGCGCCGTGTGCTTGGCCGCCTCGTCGACATCGGTGACATGCGGCAAAAGCTCGTACTCGACCTCGATGAGCTTCAGCGCCTGCCTGGCCGTGCGGGCATCGATCGCGGCGACCGCGGCCACCGCGTGGCCGTCATAGAGCGCTTTCGTGCGCGCCATGCAATTGTCGAGCACGTCGTACATGGCGGCATCGCCATCGGTGAGGTCGGGCAGGTCGGCCGCGGTGATCACCGCCTTGACGCCGGCGAGCTTTTCCGCCTTCGAAATGTCGATCTTGACGATCCTGGCGTGGGCGTGCGGGCTTCTGAGAACACGCCCGACCAACTGGCCGGCCATGTTGAAGTCGGCGCCATAGCGGGCGCGACCCGTCACCTTGTCGATGCCGTCGGGACGGATCGGACGCGTGCCGACGGAGGTGAATTTACGTCCGGAAAAACGTGGATCGAAATTCATCTCAGGCTCCCTTCATCACGATGGCCGCGTCCTGGACGGCACGCACGATCTTGTCGTAGCCGGTGCAGCGGCAGAGGTTCCCGGCAAGGCCGAAGCGGATTTCCTCCTCGGTCGGGTCGGGGTTCTTGGCCAGGAGGTCCTTGGCCGCGATCAGGAAACCCGGCGTGCAGATGCCGCATTGCAGCGCCGCATGTTCGAGGAATTTCTGCTGCAGCGGGTGCAGCGTATCGCCATGGGCCATGCCCTCGATGGTCTCGACGCGGCGGCCTTCAGCCTCGGCGCCGAGCACCAGGCATGAGCACACCAGCCGATCGTCGAGGATGATGCTGCAGGCGCCGCAGTCGCCGGTGCCGCAGCCTTCCTTGGCGCCCGTCAGCCCCAGCCGATCGCGCAGGACGTCGAGCAGCGTCTCGTCGGGCTGGCAAAGATACTCGACAGCGTCGCCGTTGATTGTCGTTGAAACTGCTACACCAGCCATCATTTGCCTCCTGCACGTGCATAGGCTGATGTGGCGGCCCGCTGGGCCAGCACACCCGCAACTTTTCGTCTGAATTCGATGGTGCCGCGCTTGTCGTCGATGGGACGGCAAGCCCCCGCGCAGACCTTGGCGAGCCGCTCCAGCGTCGCTTCGTCCAGCCTGGAGCCGATGAGCACCTCCGCCGCCTCTTCGACCAGAAGCACCGTCGCCGCCACGGCGCCCAGCGCCACGCGGGCCGATTTGACGACCCCGTGCTCGTCGAGCGTCAGGTTCACGCCGGCGCTGACCACCGCGATGTCCATCTCGGTGCGCGGAATGAAACGCAGATAGGCATCGCCGGACCGCGGCTCGCGCTTGTCGAGCAGGATCGCCTCGATGATCTCGCCTTTGGCCAGCGACGTCTTGCCCGGCGCGGTCGGCACGCTCTGCACGGGGATCGTGCGCCTGCCCGCCGGCCCGACGACCACTGCCTTGGCGCCGGCGGCAACCAGCGCCGGCACGCTGTCGGCAGCCGGCGATGCGTTGCAGAGATTGCCCACGATGGTGCAGCGTCCCTGCACCTGCTTCGAGCCGATCAGCTTGGCCGCCTCGACGACACCAGGCCATGCCTTCTTGAGGGCGGTGTTCTCCCCCAGGACGGCGCAGGGAACCGCGGCGCCGATGCTGAAGCCTTCAGCCGTTTCCCGGATCTCGCTCAAGCCATCGATCGCCTTGATGTCGATGATCAGTTCTGGTTCGGCAAAGCCGCCCTTCATCCTGACCAGGAGGTCGCTGCCTCCCGCGAGGATGGCGGCCGTACCAGCCGACCCGGCCAACTGGCCAACGGCATCTTCTATTGAAAGCGGACGTATGTAGCGCATCGTCTCCCCTTGGTCATCGCGATTTCAGCGACCGTTATAAACAGTCTCCCCATAATGGCTATCCGGTTCCGCATCTGCGGCGATTAGGCCAGGCGCCGCAATATCCGGTCCAACAGACCGAATGTGGCGCGCTGAATGGCAGCAACCGGCTTTGGGATGATTTTCGTGAAACTTCGGCTGTGGATCAAGTGCGCTCATTCGCCCTTGTCCGCCTTTGGACCGGAACGGCCTCAACCCGTGACGCGCTTTCCCGGGAAACTGTTCACATTTTTCCTGGAATTGCCCTAGAGATCGGCCTCGGCGAAGATGCGCGAGGCCCAGTCGAGGAAGACGCGCAGGCGTGGCGAGAGCTGGCGGTTCTGCGGGTAGAGCGCCGACAGCGGCGTCGGCGAGGGCGGATAGTCGGCCAGCACCTCGACGAGCGTCCCATCCGCCAGATCCTTTTCGAAGCGATAGCGCGGCGCCTGGATCAGGCCGAGGCCAAGCCGCGCCAGATCGGCGGCGGTGTCGGAATTGTTGGCGGCGACGCGGCCTGGCAGCCGCACCTCACGGATACTGCCGGCGACGGTGAATTCGAACGGAAGGGTCTCGCCGGTGCGCGACGAAACAAAGCCCACCGCCTGGTGACCGTCGAGCGCATCGGGGGAGACGGGCGTGCCGTGGCGCTCGAGATAGGCAGGGCTGGCGCAGGTGATCTCGCGGATGACAGCCAGCCGCCGCATGATCATGCCGCTGTCGGGCGGCTCGCCGACGCGGATGACGCAGTCGACGCCTTCGCGCACGAGATCGACCAGCCGGTCGCTTTGGCCGATCTGCAGGTCGATCCTGACATAGCGGGCGAGGAACTCCGG
>NZ_RZOL01000444.1:0-4704 GCF_004022985.1 Mesorhizobium sp. M7A.F.Ca.ET.027.02.1.1
TGGCTGATGCGCTCGAAACGCGTCGCATTCGGATCCTTCTTCGGGTCCGCCGAGTAGACGCCGTCGACCTGAGTGCCCTTGAACAGCGCGTCGGCGCCGATTTCAGCGGCGCGAAGGGCCGCGGCCGAATCAGTGGTGAAGAATGGATTGCCGGTGCCGCCGGCAAAGATCACCACCTTGCCCTGGTTCATGTAGGCGGTCGCCTGGCGCTGCGAAAAGCTCTCGCAAAGTTCGGGCATGGCGATCGCCGAAAGCACCACGGCGTCGACGCCGATCTTGTTCAACGACGTGCGCAGCGCCAGCGAGTTGATCACCGTGGCAAGCATGCCCATGTGGTCGCCGGTGACACGGTCGCCGCCCTTGGAGGCAACGGCCACGCCGCGAAAGATGTTGCCGCCGCCGATGACGACGCCGACCTCGATGCCCAATGCACGCGCCTCGGCGATGTCGCCGGCGATGCGATCCACCACTGACACGTCTATGCCGAAATGCTGCTCGCCCATCAACGCTTCGCCCGACGCTTTCAGCAAGACACGTCGGTAGAGGGGCTTCACCGTCATCTGGGCCTCTTCATTTGCATGTGGCGCGTTCCGGGTGGCTGCTCTCGCGCAGGCGCGCCATCCGAAACAATGGCGTTCCGATACACGAAGGGCGCCGCGATGTCACGCGGCGCCCAAACGGCAAATTCGCCGGTTTCCTGTCCTATCAATCAATTGGTGGACACGCTGGCCGACTCTCCTTCGATGAGCACCGGTGACGCGTAGTTGGAGGGCTTGTCGCCGGTTGTCGCGCCGCCGGTAACGCGCGCCTGTATCTGCGAACCGAAATAGGAATAGGGAAACGGCGCTGTAGTTCTGCTGGCTCTCTCCAGCCGGTCGCGATGCGCTTTCGGAATCTCGAAATCCAGCGCGCCAAGATTGTCATGCATTTGGCTGAGCGTCGTCGCACCGAGGATGACGGTTGCGATCCCCGGCTGCGTCGCCACCCAGTTGAGCGCGACCTGAGGCATGCTGCGGCCGATCTCGGATGCGACCTTCTCGAGTTCGGCCACGATAGCCCAGTTGCGTTGCGTGAACTTTTGGAACCCCGGATGCGTCGAGTTGCGAAATCCATCGAGGCGGCCCGCGGTTCCGGCCTGAGCCGGCCGATACTTGCCGCTCAGCAGTCCGCTAGCCAGCGGGCTCCACACCATGATGCCGGCGCCATGGCGCGTGCCGAATGGCACGAACTCATTCTCGATCGCGCGTTCGGCCAATGAATATTCGAGCTGCAACGCCGAAACCGGCTCATATCCGCGCAATTCGGCGATCGCCTGTGCGCGGCCCGCATACCAGGCGGGCACGTCGGAAAGGCCGACATGGCGCACCTTGCCCATCCGAACCAGGTCGTCCAGCGTGCGCATGACCTCCTCGGCCGGGGTGAGCCTGTCCCAGACATGCATGAGATAGAGATCGATATAGTCGGTCCCCAACCGTTTCAGCGAAGCATCGACGGCCCGCATGATGTTCTTGCGGCCATTGCCGCCGGCATTCGGATTGCCGGGCTGCATGTTCATGGTGAACTTGCTGGCGATCACCGCCATGTCGCGCAAGCCGCGCTCGGCGATGAATTCGCCAAGCCAGGCTTCGGCCGTGCCGTCTGTGTAGAGATCCGCCGTGTCGAAGAAATTGCCGCCCGCCTCGACATAGGCGTCGAACATCGCCCGCGCCGTATCCCTGTCGGCTCCCCAGCCCCATTCCTTGCCGAAAGTCATCGTGCCCAGCGCCAGCCGGCCGACCCTGAGGCCACTGTTGCCAAGGGTGTAGTAGGTCATGGTCATAATCGTCTTCCAATGCTTGGTGACAGATACCCCGCGCGTCACTGGCCCGGAGTGGTCTTGACCCAGGGATTGCCGCGCTCGTGTGTCATGCGGAACGCAAAGCCATCGACCTTCCAGCCATCTGCGAAACGCGTCAGGTGATGCTCATAGGTGCCCCAGACCTCCCAAAGCGGGTCGCCATTGCCTTCCATCCGGTTCCAGGCATAGCCGTTCGACAGGACAGTCGCCGTGTCCGCCTTGAGAACGACCTGGTGATTGGTGCGCAGATGCAGGCTTGTCTTGCTGCCCTTGAGGTTGGCCGCCCAAGCGCCAATCAGGTCGTCGGAAGCGATGTTAGCCGCTGGCTGTCCGGAGAGACTGCTGAAATCGGCGGTGACCCGATCCGCAAAATAGCCGCGTGCAAGCTTCCAGTCCTGGGCGTCGACGGCCCGGTCGATGGTATCGGCAATGCGAATGACCGCGCGTTCGTCTGCGAGGGCCCGCCAGTCTGATGGCTCCGCCCCGCCGGCGTCCATCGGCGCCAACGCCATGCCTGCCGCGAAAGTTACCTGTCTTAACGCATTCATGTCTCGTCTCCTCGATGCCATCGGCCGATCGCCGATGTGTTGACGACAATGTGGACCGCGACCTTGGCATCGATAAGATTGCATTGTTCGCAAAGACCATGCGATATCATTCATGAATGGATCGCGATCTGCTCAGCCATCTCCCTGTTGTGGTCGCCGTTGCCCGGCGCGGCGGCTTCGCGCTTGCCGCCGCCGAACTCGGCATGAGCCCTTCGGCAGTCAGCCATGCGGTGCGCATTGTCGAAGAGCGGATTGGCCAGCCTTTGTTCGCACGGACGACGCGCAGCGTTTCGCTCACCGAGGCCGGCAAGGCGCTGGTAGAAACGGCGGCTCCGGCCCTCCAGGATATTGCCGAGCGGATGGACCGCATCCGCAGCGTCAAAGGCAGGCCGTCTGGCCTGCTCAGGATCAACGCCTCCAACATCGCGATGCCATTGGCGGTGACGCCGGTGGTCGCCGCGATGGCCGAGCGCTATCCGGAGGTTACGGTCGAGGTCTTCGCTGACCAAGGCCTGGTCGATATCGTCGGCGAAGGCTTCGATGCCGGCATCCGGCTTGGCGAGATGATCGCCCAGGACATGGTCGCGGTCCGGCTGACGCCGCCATTCTCCGTCGTCGTCGTCGCCTCGCCCGCTTACATCGGAAGGCACGGCCGTCCCGGCAGCGTTGCCGATTTGGCGAACCACAATTGTATTGGCTACCGGCTCGTCCGCTCCGGTGCGCTCTATCGCTGGGATCTGATCGAGGATGGCAAGGACATCGCCATGGAGACGCGGGGCAGCGTTGTCGTGACGGATTCGCTCGCGGCAATCGATCTTGCGCTTGCAGGCGTCGGGCTCGCCTATATGTTCGAGCCGCTGGCGCGCGCCGATCTTGCCGCGGGCCGCCTCGTCCAGGTGCTGCCGCAGACGTCGATCGAGGAACCGGGGCTATTCCTCTATTTCCCGCGCCGGGCGTCGATGGCGCCGAAGCTCAGGGCCTTTATCGACACCGCACAAGAAATCGGCCGGGCATCCTTGCGGACACCCGGCCGAGTTGCCTGAGCTGAGAAGCCCCTTCAGGGGCTATTTGTAAGGATTATTTCTTCACAGCTGCAGCGACTTCCGCGGCGAAATCGGTCTCTTCCTTCTCGATGCCCTCGCCCAGCGCAAAGCGCAGGTAGGCGGTGATCTTGGCCGGGGCGCCGATGTCCTTCTCGGCATCCTTCAGCGCCTTCTCGACAGTGATGTCGGGATTGAGCACGAAGGCCTGCTTCAGGAGCACGACTTCCTCGTAGAACTTGCGCAGACGGCCCTCGACCATCTTCTCGATGATCGCTTCCGGCTTGCCGGACTGGCGCGCCTGGTCGGAGAAGATCGCCTTCTCGCGTTCGACCGCGGCCGGATCGATCTGCTCTGCGGTCAGCGCCAGAGGGTTGGTGGCGGCAACATGCATGGCCACCTGGCGGCCAAAGGCGTTGGCTGCATGCTCATTGCCCGTGGTCTCGATCGCGACCAGCACGCCGAGCTTGCCAAGGCCGTCGGCAACCGCGTTGTGGACGTAGGTAGCGACAGCGCCGTGGGGGACGGTGAGCTTGGCCGAGCGGCGGAAGCCCATGTTTTCGCCGATGGTGCCGACAGCGTCCTTGATGGTGTCGGCAACCGACTTGTCGGAACCTGGATACTTTGCGGCGGCCACAGCCTCCGTCGTGCCATAGGCCAGCGCAACCTTGGCAACGTTGCCGACGATTTCCTGAAACGCGGCGTTGCGGGCCACGAAGTCGGTCTCGGAATTGACTTCCACGACGGCGGCTTCGCGCACGCCATTGTCGACGCCGATCAGACCTTCAGCCGCGGTGCGGCCAGCCTTCTTGTCGGCCTTGGAGATACCCTTCTTGCGCAGCCAGTCGACGGCCTCTTCCATGTTGCCGTTGGTCTCGGTCAACGCGGCCTTGCAATCCATCATGCCCGCGCCGGTCAAGTCGCGGAGTTCTTTGACCTGTGCAGCCGAAATGCTCATTGTCGCCTCTTTGTTTTAAATGCACCGACGCACCATCGGTATTCGATGGTGCGTCTGTTTAGCGTGCCAGAATATGAGAAAGATGAAGGCCGCAACCGGCCTTCGATTATCAAGCTTCGGGAGCTTCCGACGCCGGAGCCGGAGCCGGGTCGAGCGCGGGTTCGACCGGAGCTTCGACCGAAGCGCCGATGTCGACGCCGAGCGCGCCCTGCTGGCGGGCGATGCCGTCGATCGCAGCCTTGGCGATCAGATCGCAATAGAGCTGGATGGCGCGGGCCGCGTCGTCATTGCCGGGGATCGGGAAGTCGATCTTGTCCGGAT
>NZ_RZOL01000445.1:0-4704 GCF_004022985.1 Mesorhizobium sp. M7A.F.Ca.ET.027.02.1.1
TCGTCGAAATTGACGCCGCGCACCTGCCAGATGTAGGTCTTGCCGGCCGCGGCCAGCCGCCAGTCGGCGATCCAGCCCAGTTCCTTGTCGCTCCAGACGAGTCTGCCGGAAAGCGCCTGGTCGGCGCCGGTCTTCTTCGCCAGTGTGTCTAGCTTCGTCATCTCGGCATTGCGAAGCGCCTGATCGTCCAATCCAGCCCGCGACAGCTGCGCCGCCGTGGGAAAAGCCACCTGCATGGCCAGCGGTACGGCGGCATTGCCGAACGATTCGCGCATCGGCATGCCACGGTCGTCGTCGGCATCGAGCGCGTAATGCATTGTTCCGCGCTCGGTCACCAAAAACACCGCCAGCCGCGGCCGCTCGGCCAGCCACGGCCTGCTGCCGAGCGAAGCCAGCACTGGGTCGATTTCAGCCGGCCCGTACTGGCAGTAGAGATTGTGAGGCCGATCGTACGTGCCCTGGTCGTCATGGTTGGGAATGCCTTCCATGCGGTCGCGGTAGTGGAAGCCAGCGACGAAGCTGCCGGCCTTGTCGCGCAATGCCGTCATTTCAGGTTTTGCCGGAAGGCGCTGATCGCCGGAAACCCGCACCAGAACCGCATCGAGACAGCGCTTGAAGCCGGACTGGCGGTTCTTCTCGTATTTGCCGTTGACGATGGTCTGCGAATTGTAGAGGTCTTCCAAAGTCGCCGCCGTGACCGGGTGAACAGCCAAGCCGATGCTCAGGCCAATTGCCATCCGCGCAAGGTGCGAAAATCGAGTCATGAACAATCGTCCCGTTCGAAGCCCCGCCAGAGCTGCGCTGCTATGAACTCTATCCAGTTTTCCAATATTGCAGTTCGATTTTTAGCACTGGCTCCTGGTCCGGGCCAGAGCTTGCACCGGTGTGCTCGCCATTGACGCACCCATGCGCCACGCTTTAGCACTTCAGTCCCGGCGGCCGGGGGAGGGATTCTTCACGATGGATTTTGGCGGAGGCGACGAGATCCGCTTCGAACATCTGGGCCGGGCCGGCGTCGTCACCTTGACGCGGCCGCAGGCGCTCAATGCGTTGACGCACCGCATGATCGGGGCGCTCGGCGCTGCCCTTTCCGCCTGGGAGGACGATCAGGGCATCGACGTCATCGTCGTCAAGGCAGAGGGCAGGGCCTTTTCGGCCGGCGGCGATATCCTGCATGTCTATGAGACAGGCCGGGCGGGAAAACCGCCGGTCGAGTTCTTCGCCGACGAATACCGGCTCAACGCCCGCATCAACAGTTCTAGGAAACCTTATGTCGCCCTGATCGACGGTATCGTCATGGGTGGCGGCGTCGGCATCTCCTTCCATGGCTCGCACCGGGTGATGACCGAGAATGCCCAATTTGCTATGCCGGAGGTCGGCATCGGCTTTTTTCCGGATGTTGGCGCCAGCCACCTGCTGCCTGATCTCGGCGGCTCCTTCGGCATGTATCTGGCGCTGACCGGCAATCGCATCCGCTATGGCGATGCGCTGTGGTCGGGGCTGGCCACCCACACCATCAAGGCCGAGGACCAGGCTGGCTTTCTCGACCGCCTGGCGCTGACCGGCGATCCGGAATCGGTGCTGCGCGGCTTCTTCGTGCAGGCAAGGCGCGAAACCGACAGGCCGACGCTGGAGGCGATTGTTCGCCATTTTTCGCAACCGTCCCTGAACCGCGTCATCGACAGCCTCGAGCGTGCGGCCGACGCCGACGAGTTCGCGGCAAAGACACTGGCGACGATCCGCACCCGCTCGCCGACCAGCCTGCGCGTCGCCTGGCGTCAGATCAGCGCCGGACTGACGCTGTCCATGGAAGCCTGCATGAAGATGGAGTTCCGCATCCTCAACCGAATGCTCGCCGGCCATGATTTCTACGAAGGTATCCGCGCCGCCATCATCGACAAGGGCTCGAAGCCGCAATGGCGGCCGGCAAGCCTCGCTGCGGTCAGCGAAGCGGATGTCGACGCCTATTTCGCCCCGCTCGGCGAACGGGAACTCTTGATATGAGCGAGGTGACTTCGAGGCGCGTCGTGCTGCAGCCCTCGGGGGTGGAGGTGATCTTCGCCTGGTTCCAGCGCGTCATATCGGGCTATTGCCTGCTGTTCGGCATTCTCTACTGGATCAGGTTGATCGGCTTTTATCCGGGTACGCTGTGGCGGTTCGACCTGATGCCCGTGCACTGGCAGGTCGCTGCGGTGGTGCTCGCCGTGTTCTTTCCCTTTGCCGCTGCCGGCCTGTGGATGCTGGCGTCCTGGGGGCCGGTGATCTGGTTCATTTGCGCGGTGACCGAGACGGTCATGTATGCCGGCTTTCCCGAGCTATTCGGCCACCGCTTGCTGATTGTCGCCTCGCATGCGGCGGTGGCGCTGCTCTACATCGTCTTCCGTGTCGTCATCTACCTGCAGAAGCGCCCGGTCCGCCACTAAGCCGTTGAACCCATTGGCGGCCCGGCTGTCGCCTCGAATGAGCCCCGCAATCGTTGCCGAAATCTTTAGGTTAATTATCCTTGCTCGGGTGACCGTTCGTTAAGCCTCTTCCGAAACCCCTTACCGGTAAGCTCTTGTTAGCCCTAGCGTTTAAGTCGAATTTTATGAGTATTCGATAGTGTCGCGATCAAGGTGAAAAACAAAAAATCACCAGGGCGACAAACGAGAGGCAAAGACAATGATCAATTCGCGTCCGGCGGCGAAGACCGCCAACGTATCCGACGATCGCCGCGAGGCTATCCGTTCCCTGTACATGGAATCGCTGCAGCTTGTTGAGCGGCTGCACCGCCGCCTGCTTGATGTGATCAAGGACGAATTCGACCGCAACGGCCGTTCCGACATCAATGCCATCCAGGCGCTGCTGCTGTTCAACATCGGCAATTCCGAGCTGACCGCCGGCGAACTGCGCTCGCGTGGCTACTATCTCGGCTCGAACGTCTCCTACAATCTGAAGAAGCTGGTCGATCTCGGCTTCATCAATCACCAGCGCTCGCGCATCGACCGCCGTTCGGTCCGTGTCTCGCTGACGCCGAAGGGCAACGAGGTGGCCGAGGTCGTCGCCGGCCTTTACGAGCGTCATGTCGGCTCGATCGAACAGGTCGGCGGCATCAACACCGACGAGTTCAAGCAGATGAACCGTGCTTTGCAGCGGCTCGACCGCTTCTGGAACGACACCATCGCCTACCGGATGTAAGGCGCCGCATCGGATCCGGCCCGCGCCACAGAAACGCGGCCGAAATATCGACCTTCAGTCAGGGCCGGTGCCGAGAGGCATCGGCCTTTTTCTAGCGACTGACGGCGACTTGAGTTCATCTGTTTGTCAGATGACCGCAACCCCGTGGGCCACGCTTTGCTTTCGCTTCCACAATGCCTAATGTCGCCACACAAGGGGGCGTGATGGGTCGAAGCAGGCGTTTCAAGATCTGTTTTGTCGCGGCGGCGCTACTGCTTGCGTCAGAAACGGCTTTCGCCGAGGAATGGTGGAAGGATGCCTTCGCCATGGAAGGCAGCAGCCCGTGCGACGGCAATGACTCCAGAGTGACGTTCACCGATAAGTCGGTGGAAATGTGGGAAGTCGGCTGCACAATCGACAAAGTCCAGAAGATCAAAGGCTTGGACGCCGTCATTTTGGACCTGACTTGCTCGGACGATACCGACAGTGTGGAAAAGAGGCGGGCGCTGCTGCTCAAACTCGATGACAGCAAGATATTGCGTTACCCTGAGAACCAAGTGCTGCAACGATGTTCCGAGTTGGAGGCTCCGGGTCCGAAGCCCTGAGCCAGTCTCGTTCGCGGCTGGCTGCGCGCCTTGCCGCGCGGCAGTCGACCCCATAGGCGATAGCTCGGCGACGGCGCCGACCCGATACCCAAAAGCATCGGTCCGTTCTTTTCGGAATGCCGGCCAGTCGGATTCGGGCGCTAGGCCACGTTGCCGCCATATTCCAGTGGAACCGAGAGTGGCAGTGATGCTGGTGTGAAGACCATGCGTTCACCCGCAATCCGTATCGCGCCTGGGCGCTGTCACACCAAGGTGATACGGAGCATGGTTGGCTAATTGTTAAGATTGCCAATTTTACAGTGCGGGCGAGATCGCCCGGTGATCAACGCAGCAAGTGATCGAACTGCTACAAATGTCTGGAACGTCCATGAGAACCAGCCGTCGTTTTTTCCTCTCCGGAGCCTCCGCGCTCGCAGCCGCGGTGGTCGCTGGCGGCGCCAATGCGCAGGATGTGATCAGTGACATCCTGAAATCCTCAGCGCGCGGCAATTGGGACGACCAGTTCGACGCCCGCGCCAGCGAGGGCGGCAAGGTGGCCTCGACGCTGCCGATCTTCAGCCCGCAGACCGTCGCCTTCACGGAACAGGCGGTCGGGCAATACCAGAACATTGTCGGGCAGGGTGGCTGGGTCGACGTTCCCGCGACCAAGAAGCTGCAGCTCGGCGTCGATGACCCGGATGTGGTGCCGTTGCGCAAGCGGCTGATGGTTTCCGGCGATCTGTCGCAGAGTGCCGGCATTTCGACGGCCTTCGATTCCTATGTCGACTCGGCGGTCAAGCGTTTCCAGCTGCGCCATGGCCTGCCTGCCGATGGTGCGCTCGGCAAATACACCTATGCGGCGATGAACGTTTCGGCGCAGATCCGGCTCGGCCAGCTGCAGACCAATCTGCAACGGCTGCGCGAGAAGGCCGGCACGCTGGGCAGCCGCTACGTGCTGGTGGAC
>NZ_RZOL01000446.1:0-4684 GCF_004022985.1 Mesorhizobium sp. M7A.F.Ca.ET.027.02.1.1
CAAGAACGGCGTCGACAACCCCTATGCACAGATGCGCAAGGATTTCGGCTACGAGTTCTGCCGCCAGGAGAGCGAGAAGAACCCGTTCGTTGCCGGCCCACTGAAGCGCACCGACTGCTCGCTGGTCTCCGACGGCGCCGCCGCCCTTATCCTTGCCGACACCGCCACGGCGCTGAAGATGCGCCGTGCCGTTGCCTTCCGCGCCAACGAGCATGTGCAGGATTTCCTGCCGATGTCGAAGCGCGACATCCTGACCTTCGAAGGCTGCGAACAGGCCTGGAACCGGGCGTTGAAATCAGCCGGCGTGACGCTCGACGATCTGTCCTTCGTCGAGACGCATGACTGCTTCACCATTGCCGAACTGATCGAATATGAGGCGATGGGTCTTGCCAAGCCGGGAGAGGGGGCCAAGCTTGCGCTGGACGGCACAACGGCCAGGGATGGCCGCCTGCCGGTCAATCCCTCCGGTGGGCTGAAGGCCAAGGGCCATCCGATCGGCGCCACGGGCGTGTCGATGCATGTCTTGACCGCCATGCAGCTTGTCGGCGAGGCCGGCGGCATCCAGGTGCCGGGCGCCAAGCTTGGCGGCATCTTCAATATGGGCGGTGCCGCGGTCGCCAACTACGTTTCCATTCTCGACCGGATCAGGTAAACCGCCCGCATTTACGGGAGGGTTCATGACAAATCCGGTTCTGATCGAAGTGTTGCGCGGCGCGATCGTCGAGAGCGCGCATCGCGGCTCAGTCGCGGTCTTCGATGGCGATGGCAAGCCCGTCTGGGAGATCGGCGACACAGCCAAGCCGGTGTTTCCGCGCTCGGCGGTCAAGGCGATCCAGGCACTGCCGCTGGTCGAAAGCGGTGCGGCCGATGCCTATGGCTTCGGCAACCGCGAACTGGCGCTCGCCTGTGCGTCCCACTCAGGCGAGCCGGCCCATGTCGAACTGGCGCGATCCATTCTGTCCAAGGTCGGGCTGGATGGGTCGGCGCTCGAGTGCGGCACGCATTGGCCGTCCAATCATGACGCCGAGATTGCGCTCGCCCGCGCCGGCGGCTCGCCGAACGCATTGCACAACAATTGCTCCGGCAAGCATTCCGGCTTCCTCTGCACCTGCGTCCACGCGGGCATTGCGCATCGTGGCTATGTCAAGCCGGGACATGGCTTGCAGGAACTGGTGCGCGACGCCATGCAATCGGTGACGGGCGCTGTCCATGGTGAGGACCAGCGGGCCATCGATGGCTGTTCGATCCCAACCTATGCGGTGCCGCTCAGGAGCTTTGCGATCGGCTTTGCCCGCATGGCCACGACATCAGGTTTTGGCCCCGAGCGAGCCAAGGCCGCGAGGCGGCTGCTGGCCGCCTGCATGGCCGAGCCGTTCTTCGTTGCCGGCACAGGCCGCGAAGACGTCGCACTGATGGAGGCCGCACCAGGGCGGATTTTCACCAAAGGCGGCGCCGAGGGCGTCCATTGTGCCGCAATTCCGGAGCTTGGTCTCGGCATCGCGCTCAAATGCGATGATGGCGCCGGCCGCGCCGGCGAAGCCATGATTGCCACCGTCCTCGCCAAACTGTTGCGCGCCGACGAGGCATTGGCGTTCAAGCTGAGCGAGTTGGCAAACACGCCCATAGAAAACCGCAACGGTGCCAAGGTCGGGGCGCTGAGGCCGACGGCAGCCCTCAACTGACGTGATTGCGCTCGACGGTCAGATGCGCATAGCCGGTATCGTTTGACGAGGCGAGGTCGCCCGTTGCGGGCTCGGCCCAGCGCTGGCCGACAACCGCACCGTTGAGCGCGCCGTCGATGATATTGTCTGAAATGACCGCCGTGCCGGCACCCTCGACCACGGACACGACGATACCGGTTCCGGCCTTGCGGATGATGTTGCCCGTAGCGACGACATTGCGCAGGTAGGGACCCCAGCCGATCTGCATGCCATAAAGCGGCGCGTTCTCGATGACGTTGTTGGAAACGGTGGTGTCGGCCTCAACGCCGATGCCGACGCCAAATCCCGGCGAGTCGGCGGGGTAGGGACCGCTGGTCGACAGATTGCGCACGATGTTGCCGGAGCAGACGCCCATGCGGCCGCCTTCGTTGAAATTGACGATCGAGATGCCGTTGGCGGCGCCGTCGACGATGTTGTTGCTGATGATGGCGCCTTCGAACGAGAACTCGGAATAGACCGCCGTTTCGCCCGAGCGCGAGCAGGTGTTGCCCGATATCTGCAGGTTGCTGGCGCTGTTGGCGCGGATCGCCGAGAAGGCGCAGTCCGAGACGATGTTGCCCGAGATGACGACATTGCCGGCGCGAAAGGCATTGATGCCGTTGCCGTTCTGCCCGGTTCCGCCGCTGCGTGCCTGGATCCGTTGGACGCGGTTGCCGGTGACCATGGTGCCGTCTTCGGCCACCTGCCAGCGGTGCACGAGGATGCCGCCACTGGCGCAATCGGAGACGGTGTTGCCCGTAATGGACAGCCCGCCAGCCTCGACCGAGTAAATGCCGGCATCGGCGGCGCCCGATATCTCGCTGCGCTCGATCCGGCCGATCGCGTGTTCCAGCGCCAGTCCGTTCTTGCTGCTGCCGGTGATCTGACAATTGTCGATGGCGAGGTGCGCGATACGGCGCAGATCGAGCAGCCCTTGCGTGTAATCGCCCATCGTGCGGTTCGAACCATCAAAGACCAGACCGCTGAGTTCGATATGGTCAGCCTGTTCGGCCATGAAAAGGTGGCCGTCACCGCCGTAAACGACGCGCGTCGCGCCCGGCACCCCGGAAAGACGTACGCGGCCGGGCAGTGAAAGATTGGAGACGACATAGGTGCCGGGCGGCAGGAACACCGGCATATCGCGGGCATTGGCGTCACGCAGCAGCTTGGCGAAGGTCTTGCTCTGATCGTCTGATGTGCCGGGCTGCACGCCGAGTTCTGTGGCATTGATCGAGCCGCGCATCGAGGCTTTCTCGATGCCGCTCAAGCTTGCGGCCACCGCCTTGCCGAGCGCAAGCCCCATGACGGCAAAGCCGGCGGTCCCAGTCAGCAGCGTTCGCCTGTTCAACATCGGCACAGAATCCCAGCGTTGAGCCAGCTATCGCAGGAATCGTGCCAGCCGTTCTGTCTCTCCTGCCGAGCGCGCGACAATGGCTTGTCGAGCAGCCTCTGCGGGCCTAAGTTCAGGAAATGAGCAGAGCTTTCACCCGCGAGGAAGACAGCGAAAATGCCATCGCCGGCGTCGGTGAGCGGCCGGTCAGCCACCATCGCAATCTGGTGACGGAACGCGGCCTGGCGCAGATCGAGGACAATCTCGCCGATCTGCGCGACATACTGGCGAAGGCCGAACGCAAAGCCGACCGCGAGCGCATCGCGGTCGTGTCGCGCGACCTGCGCTATTGGACCGCCCGGCGTGAAAGCGCCGAACTCTCGGTGCCGGAGCCGGGCAGTAACCTTGTGCGCTTCGGCATGGGCGTCACGATCGAGAGCAATGACGGCAGGAAGGTCCACTGGAAAATTGTCGGCGAAGACGAGGCTGATCCCACCAAGGGTAGCATTTCGCATGTTTCGCCGATGGCGGTCGCCCTATTCGGCAAGAAGATCGGCGACTTGGCCAGCGTCAACGGCAAGGAATGGGAAATCGTCAAGCTTTCCGAGAGCTAATCCTCGATCTTGACGACATGGTCGCGGAAGAACGCCGCGGCTCCGGGTTCATCGATCTCGCCTGAAGCAACGGCCATGACGAATTCGTAGAGCGTGCCGTTGTCGGCTGTCAGGACATGGCCGTTCACGATCAAAAATGCACCGGCTGCAACTATGGCCGTGCGCTTGTTGCCGTCGACAAAGGCATGATTTCTTGCGATGCCGAAGACATAGGCGGCTGCTAGGTCTTCAACCGAAGGGTTTTCGTAGTTGGCCTTGTTCTCGGCACGCGCGAGCGCAGATTCGAGAGCATTTTCATCTCTCAAACCTTGAGCACCGCCATGCCTGCGCAACTGCTCGGCATGCATCGCTTCAACCGCACGCCGGGTAAGGAACTCCCAGCTCATTCGGCGAGCTTCTGAAGCGCGACCTTGTATTTGTCCATGACCTTGCGAGCAGCTTCCATCTGCCGCTCGAAACTGTCGTCCATCGGCTCAAGGGCAATGCCCTTGTCCGTTTCGACGATCTGGAGCTGATCACCTGTCTTCATGTTCAGACGATCGAGCAGATCCTTGGGCAGGATCACACCTTCCGAATTACCGATCTTGCGAATGGTCGTGTTCATGACAGATATCCTGTTGCAACGCCGATTATAACTCGACCGGCGAGAAGTTGCAACAGGTATTATAACAAGCCTAGCGGACCGCCAGCAGCCGGTCCAGCAGCCGATCCGCCGCCTCCGGAATAACAGTTCCCGGCGGGAAGATCTCGGCAGCGCCGGCCTGTCGCACCGCGTCATAGTCTTGCGGTGGGATGACGCCGCCGGCGACGATCAGCATGTCGCCGCAGCCGAGCTTTTTCAGCGCGTCGCGCAGTTCGGGGATCAGCGTCAGATGTCCCGCCGCCAGCGACGAGGCGCCGACGATGTGGACGTCCTGTGCGACCGCCAGCTTGGCGATCTCCTCCGGTGTCTGGAACATCGCGCCGACGGTGACGTCGAAGCCGAGATCGGCGAAGGCCGTGGCGATGACCTTCTGGCCACGGTCGTGGCCGTCCTGACC
>NZ_RZOL01000447.1:0-4655 GCF_004022985.1 Mesorhizobium sp. M7A.F.Ca.ET.027.02.1.1
ATGCTATTCTACATGATGCGCGGACTGCTGGCACTTACTATGCTGGTATTGGCGGCTACAAGAGTAGTCGCAGGTGAGCCGTTGTTCGACTCCATCACCGCCGGCGACAAGAATGCCGTGGAGCAAGCCTTGGCGGGCGGTGCCGACGTCGACAGCCGGGCACGCGACCAGGCAACGCTCCTCATCGCTGCTGCTCTCGACGATCAGCTTCCCATTGCGGAATTCCTGCTGAGCAAGGGCGCCGACGTCATGGCGCGCAATTCCGGTGGGTTTACCCCCCTCCACGCGGCTGCCTTTTCTGGAAGTCTCCCAGTCGCCAAGCTGTTGCTCGAACAGGGGGCGGTGCTCGAAGACTCGGCTAACAAGTCTGGGGTCACACCCTTGGTGATAGCGGGTGAGGAAAACCATGTAGAACTCGCAGAATTCCTCATTGCGCAAGGTGCGGATGTGAACCATGCCGAGGGTCATGGCTACATGCCGATTACCCGCGCGTTCTGGAAAGGCAATACCGACATCATAAAACTATTCAAACGGCATGGCGCGACGTGCCAGGCGAACGTCCTTGGCGAAGCGAACGCTGCGAAGTGCGAAGCTATCCACGATTGAACGGAGAACGCAGATGAACAGATCGACTAGACTGGTTTCCAATTCGGCGTCGGCAGTCATATGTGCGCTCACCTTGATGGCCGGTGCAGGCTCTGCCTTGGCCGACTCGGTGAATACCGGCTACTTCGGCGGAGTGGCGATCATGGGCTACGACACGGTCGCTTATTTCACCGATGGCAAGGCCGTGAAGGGTTCCGAAGACTTTTCCTATGAGTGGCTTGGCACGCCGTGGCATTTCGCCAGCAAGGAACACAAGGAAATGTTCATGAGCGAACCTGCCAAATACGCTCCTCAATACGGTGGTTACTGCGCGGGCGAGGTCGCACTCCACGAATCCGTCACCGTCAATGTCGATCCGGAAGCATTCAAGATCATCGATGGCAAGCTCTACTTGATCTACGACGAAGGGAACGCGGCCGCCTTTGCGGACAATGCCGATGATCTTGTTCCGAAGGGCGATGCAAAATGGCCGATCGTCGAAGCAAAGTTGGCAGTCGATGTGCCGGATTGGAACTTGATCAATAACCCCTGAGTCTTGCGAGCTCAATTCACTGTCACGAAGTGAAACACCATACCTGTATTGACATACGAATACCCGTTGCCGGCAGCGTCCCTGCGTCTGTAGACGGGACCACAGATGGGCCGCCCAAACATATTTTCGCTATGCTCACATAAGAGGTCGCGATCGACGTAGACCCTCTCGGTGAGCATTCGTGTCATCGTTCGGAAGACTGCCGTGCCGTCCTGTTCTATCTGCATAATGGCTGGAAGCCCATCCGGTTCGAGGTTGCCTTTCAAGGTCTTGCCAACAACAAAAGATGCGATTTCCGCACCGTTCAACCGGTCCTGTTCGTCGGCGGTGAAGCCGAACGGCCATTCGGGAAGTCCTGCCAGACGGAGGGCGTCGATGAGCGGTGCCAAATCTTCAGCGTTGCGAAGATGGGCATAGTGATTCCGAAACGCGTCCAACGACCGCAGTCGAGCCAAGGATTCGGTCTTCGTCACCAGCCGGAGGCCGTCCGCAATCGCCGCTTTGGCGTCCTCTGTGCGACCGGCGCGGGCATAGGCCGCTGCGAGCAGAATCCTCAGGCTGCCCGCCTCTGGAGCATCGTCGCGAGCGCGCTCGAGAGTCTCAATGGCTTTCCTGATGTCCCCGAGCAAAAGCAAGACAACCCCGACAACCTCCCGGTCTATCGGAGCCAGATTGGGATCAAGTTTCAATGCCGTCTCGACCGCCAATGCCGCTTTGTTATGGTTGCCGGCGAACAGCTGGATATAACCAACGGCAATTTCCGTCGCAGCGTCTCCGGAGCCTAATGCGACAGCACGCTCCGCCGAGGTGATCGCATCTTCATAGCGGCGATCCATGACCTGCATAATCCCGAGAACGGCGTAGGGCGATGAAAAATCCGAATCGAGCTCCAAAGCACGGCTTGCCTTCTCATATGCTCTCTTTCGCGCAAGCGCGCTCTGAATGATATCATCGGAGGCAGTCCGCCAAAGATAGACACTCAGCCGTGCGTCGGCGGCAAAGGCCTCGGCGAAGGTGGGGTCGAGCTTCTGCGCCTTCTCATACAGCGCAAGCGCCTCGCGCAATCCGTCGCCTCGACCGGTGCGCGCCTCCCGCTCCGCACGGAGGTAGGTATCATAGGCTTCGAGATTTGCAGTCGGCGGGCGTGCCATTCGCTCTCTCTCGGCTGCCGAAGCTTGGACGCCAAGCGCCTTGGCGATTTCCCGGCTCATCTCGTCCTGGACCGCAAACACGTCCGCGATGCCGCGATTGAACCGATTAGCCCATAGATTGTCGCCAGTGGCGATATCGATGAGCTGCGCGTTGAGGCGGATTTGATCGCCGGTCCGCCTCACGCTGCCGTCAACGACAAATTGCACGCCAAGGTCACGCCCAATATCTGCCAAAACGGGGGAGGTTCCTTTGTAGGCGAAGACGGAGTTACGGGCGATCACATCGAGCCCGGAAAGCTTCGCAAGATCGGTGATCAAATCTTCAGTGATGCCGTCGGCAAAATAGTCCTGGCCAGGATCGCCGCTCAGGTTCGTAAACGGCAGTACTGCAATGGAGGGCTTTTCGAGCGCGGAGAGTTTTTGCCATTGCCATGCAAAAATGCCTGCAAGCAAGACGACGAGCAGCGCTGCTACTCCTGCCAAAATCATGATGGGGGAACCTGGCCGGCTTGGCGCCGCTAAGATCTTCCCCGCGTCTCCGGGATCGAGCAGAACCCGATAGGCGCGAACCGAATCGGCGATATTTTTGAGGCGCTGCCCTCCGAGATCCGCAAAGCCGACATCCACTTTGTGCACCGCGTGATCGAACGCCGTCCCGGAGATGCAAACACCGCCTGGCTCGGCCATCGCTTCCAGGCGCGCCGCGATATTCACGCCATCTCCATAGATGTCGTCGCCCTCTACGATGACGTCGCCGAGATTGACGCCGATGCGAAACCGGAGCTGCCGGGCTTCGGGGATACCCTTGTTGCGGTCGACCATCCGGCGCTGGATCACAGCAGCACACTGGACGGCATCGACGACGCTGGCGAACTCGACGAGCGCGCCGTCGCCCATTAGCTTGATTATGCGGCCGTGGTGTTTCTTGATCTCGGGGTCGATCAGTTCGCGACGGCAGCTCTTCAGTCCCTCAAGCGTTCCTACCTCGTCCTCGCCCATGAGGCGGCTGTAACCAACCACGTCGGCAGCAAGTATTGCTGTAAGCCGTCGCTCCATACGTGCCCTGCGCCTTCCCTGGTCGGTCCAAGCGGCTTTGGCTCCAGCCTATTCTAGTCCTGCTTCGGACGCGAGTGTGCGCGACCGTGTTACGGCACAGCTAGAGGGGCGGTGTTACTCGGAATGGCAACGCGCCGGACCTTCCACCCACGAATCTGAACGGAATGCTCTCTCGACAAGATGTCCGCTTAGGTCATCAGCGCCGGCTTGGTTTGAGTGTCCGCTTTGGAGACGCCGAAATGCTCTGGGAATGACCGGAATGGGTCAGATCGCGTCGATGCTCCCCAAGTTCTGAAAGTCCGCTTCCACCCCTTTAACAGTTGAAAGCCGACCGTCAGTTTCCGGCCTCATCCCGGTCATTCGACAACGGTGGCGGATGACTGTTTCTGGTTAATGTAGTTGCTGCTCGGTGCCAGCCTCGGGCTTCCGCTGCCCACCCATCTCAGCCATTGACGGCAGTCACTTGATAGAGTTTTGACCCAAACCCACTTTGACTGACCTTATTCCCTCGCCGCCGCCCTGATGTCCAGCAGACCGTAGCCGAAATCATCGTCGCGTCCCTTGGGGCCGAGATCCCTGGCCGTCGCCGCGAGCGCCTTCTCGATGTCGTCGGCCGAGCGATCGGGCGCGGCATGGATGAGATTGGCGATGGCGCCGCTCACGATCGCCGCCGCAAACGAGGTGCCGGTGACCACGTCCGAACCGCCGCCGCTCGGCGCCACCATCTCGACGCCGGGCGCCGAGATGAAGACATAGGCGCCGCGATTGGCCTGCGGCATCAGCCCGTCCTTGGCATCAGTGGCGGTGACTGCGATGACACCATCGAAAGCCGCCGGATAGCCATAGGGCGCCTTCGGCCCGTTGTTGCCGGCTGCGGCGACCAGCACCATGCCGAGTGCGCGGGCATTGCGGCAGGCGACGCCGAGCAAATCGTTCTTCGGCCCGACGAAGCTCATATTGATGATGCGCACGTCCTGTTCCGCCGCCCAGTCGAGCGCCGACAGGATGACGTCCATGGTCGACTTGCCGCCCTCGAAGGCGCGGGCGTGATAGATCTTTGCGCCCGGGGCCATGCCTTCCAGCACGCCGACGCCGGCGATCAGCCCGTCGATCGACGTGCCGTGATCGCGCTTTTCGATCGGCACGTCGGGCATGGCGTCGAACTGCCCGGCAATGACGCCCGACAGCGCCGGGTTGGTGTCGTCGATGCCAGTGTCGATCACCGCGATGCGGACGTTTTCGCCGCTCGCCTGCTTGGCATCGAGCGCGATACGATCGAACGCATAGTTGACGATGCCGGCGGCCTGCTG
>NZ_RZOL01000448.1:0-4647 GCF_004022985.1 Mesorhizobium sp. M7A.F.Ca.ET.027.02.1.1
TCTGAAATCTGCCCGCCGCAGGCGCGGCGCGGCGCGATTTTCTTTGCGCGCTGCTGAACCTTTCCGCGCCTTGCTGCGACCCAGCTTTGTCCAGGGCAAGGCGAGCTTGCCCGATCCACACCGGGGGAAGCAGCAAACCGAAATCGAAAGCCTGCATCACGCGAAGGCCGGTCCTTCGCGCCTCGGAAACCTCAACCCAAATCAAAGGAAATTGTCATGACCAACACCAAGATCACCATGCTGACCGCCGTCCTTCTGCTCGGCTCGTTCATGGGTGCCACACAGGCAGCCACCCTGAAGGCCGCGCCGGCCAAGCCGACCAGCCCGGGTGTCATCGCCGCCCCGAGCGGCGGCGCCACCGAAGACCATTACTGCAAGAACGGCCATGCAAAATTCGCCAATTGCAGCGCCGATTTCGTCGCCGCCTGCAAGAAGGTTGGTGGCACCATGTCGGATGTTCAGGGCTGGGGTGGGCGTACTTGCTTCACGCCCTCCTGATACCGTCTCAGGTCAGGCCGCTCCGTCGGCCCCTGACTTCGCATGGATGTCACCCGGAAAACCCCGCTTCGGCGGGGTTTTCTGCGTTTTGATCGCACAATGAATAAAACATTCTTGTTTTGGTCAACTTTTGTTTATTTGACTTCGGCCGACCCGACCGGCCGTTTGCGCTGATTGAGCAAAACAGAGGAGCTATAATGTCGGCAAGCACGGACAACCCCCGCAACGCCCTTGTCATCCCGATCCTTGGCAGGTTTTACGCGGCTCTGCACGATGGTGCCGAAACCGTTCTTCGCGTCGTCGCCGGCGGGTTTTTCGCCATCCATGGTTCGCAGAAGATCACCAATCCTTTCGGCGCTGCCGAGATGGTCGAGGGTCTCGGTTTCTATCCGGGCGCGTTGTGGTCGTTGCTTCTGGCCTGCACTGAATTCTTCGGCGGCATCTTCATCGCCATCGGGTTTTTGACGCGGCCGGCCGCCTTTGCCGGCCTGTTCGTGCTGCTGGTCACGGTCTGGTTCCACTGGGTCACGATGGACCAAGGCTATTCGGGCGCGGAAAAGTCGCTGCTTTGGGCGGCGATCCTGCTCTTCTTCGTCATTCGCGGCGGCAACCGCCATTCGGTCGACGCCCGTATGGGCAAAGCGTTCTGACAGGCTGATAGCGACGACGCGTCGCCCTTTGCCTTTGGCACGAAACGGATTATGAAACGGCTTCAGCCAAGCTTGCGAGCGCCGGAGCCAGCCATGACCGAAATCCTGCAGACCCCAAAGCTCGTCGTCGTCTTTGGCGGGTCAGGCTTTGTCGGCCGCCATGTCGTGCGCGCGTTGGCCAAGCGCGGCTATCGCATCCGGGTCGCCTGCCGGCGGCCCGATCTTGCCGGCCATTTGCAGCCGCTTGGCAATGTCGGCCAGATCCAGCCGGTGCAGGCCAATGTGCGCGTGCGCTGGTCGGTAGACCGCGCCGTGCAGGGCGCCGACCACGTCGTCAATCTGGTCGCCATCCTGCATGAGAGCGGCCGGCAGAAATTCTCCGCCGTGCACGAGTTCGGCGCCCGCGCAGTGGCCGAGGCCGCACGCTCGGTCGGCGCCGGCCTGACCCACATTTCTGCGCTTGGCGCCGATCTGGACTCCGAATCAGACTACGCGCGCACCAAGGCGCTTGGCGAAAAGGCTGTGCTGGAGACGATCAAGGACGCCGTGATCTTCCGGCCGTCGATCAATTTCGGACCCGAAGACGGCTTCTTCAACCGCTTCGCCAACATGGCGCGCTATTCGCCGGTGCTGCCGCTGATCGGCGGCGGCCAGACCAAGTTCCAGCCGGTCTATGTCGGCGACGTGGCCGAAGCGGTGGCGCGCTCGGTCGACGGCAAGGTGGATGGCGGCCAGATCTATGAACTTGGTGGACCGAAGGTGCTCACCTTCAAGCAGTGTATGGAAGAGTTGCTCGACGTGATCGAGCGCAAGCGGCTGCTGGTGCCGGTGCCGTGGTGGGTGGCCAACATCCAGGCCTCGATCCTCGGCCTGTTGCCCAATCCGCTGCTGACCAAGGACCAGGTGACGCAGTTGCGCGAGCACAACCTCGTTTCGGACGCCGCCAACAAGACCAACAGGACGCTTGCAGGGCTCGGCATCCAGCCGCAATCGATCGCGACGATCCTGCCCAGCTATCTCTGGCGCTACCGCGCCGCCGGCCAGTTCCAGCAACGCAAGCCTGCTGCTTGATTTATCACAACCGTCTGAAGCTGTGTCTCATGCCTGTCGCGGCGTGACCCGCATCGGCAGACCGCCTTGCGGCTGCGTGGTCAGTTTCTGTACCGGCCAGGGTTTGGTTTCGGCTGTCGTGTCGAAGCGGAAGCGCGACAGCATGATCGCCAGCGCGATGATCGCCTCCTGCATGGCGAAGCTGGCGCCGATGCAGACGCGCGGACCCGCGCCAAACGGCAGATACTGGAAGCGGTCGATCTTTTCGCGATTTCCCGGATGGAAGCGCTCCGGCAGGAAGGCATCCGGCCGGTCCCACAGTTTCCTGTGGCGATGCACGACCCAGGGCATCACCAGCACCGCGGCGTGCTTGGGGATATGAAGATCCTTCCACATTTCCGGTTCGATCGGCTCGCGGTTGATCGACGGCGCCGGCGGATACAGCCTGAGCGCTTCGTCGAAAGCCGCACGCGTGAACGGCATGGCATCGAGCCATTTCGTCGGATCGGGCTCGCGCGCCAACACCTGGTCGATCTCCTGCTCGACCCGGTCGCGCTCCCACGGCGATTCAGCCAGGCAATACAGTGTCCAGCCCAGAGCCCGCGCGGTCGTCTCATGGCCGGCGCCGATGAAGGTGATGATGTTGTCCTCGACCTCGGCCCGCGTCAGTCCATCGGGTCCCTCGGCCTTGAGCAGCAGCGTCAGGAAATCCTGCGGCACGGCATCGGGGTCGCGCTTGAATTTCGCTTCGCGCATCTTGACAGTGTCGGTGACGATCTTGCGGAAATAGGCCATGGTCTTGCGGCCGCGGATACGGGTCAGCCTCGGCAGCCAGTCGGGCGCGCGCAACAGATCGAGCGGATCGACGCGACCCATGGTCTCGAACAGGCGGTCGATCTCGTTGGCGAAACTGCCAGGCTCGCCCGATATCTCGCCGGAAAACAGCGTCTCGGCCAGGATGTCGTAGGTGAGCAGCGTCATGTCATGGGCGATGTCGGACGTGCCGCCGTCTTCGTAGCGGGCGACGAAGTCCAGCGTGCGTCTCAGCATCGGCTGGGCGAAGCCGAAGATGTGGCGCGGCGTGAACACCGGCGCCATCGCCTTGCGCGACCGCTTCCAGACCTCGCCCTCGGCGGTCAGCAGGCCATCGCGCAGGATCGGCCGCAGGATCTTCTGACGCACCGTCGCCATCTTGTAGTTCCTGGCATTGTCGACCAGCACATGGCGGATCAGGCCGGGATCATTGGCGACGATCAGATGTCCACCAACACCACTGGCCGAGATCCACGGCTCGTTGTAGGTGTGCTCACCCCACAATTCGAGCGGGTTGCGGTAGACGATGCGGATCATCTCCAGCGTCGACGGCGGCGTGGTGCGCGGCTTCGGCGCCGGGGGAATGAAGGGGGCGGGCTGGATGTCCATGGGCTGCTCCGCTGATACCCCAATGTAGTGGCTAGCAATGCGGGCGTCCATGTGACCGAACGGCAGGCGCAAATATGCAGCCCGAGGCGTCACAGCAGGCGATCCGTTCAGCCGATTGTGACCGCCTCCATGGCGGTGCCGCCTTGTCCGCGGCCCTGCCCTGCCGTAGGTCACCAACAGATACCGCCAGACCTAGGAGCCCGCCTTGAAGCACCAGTTGAACATCATCATCGGCAGCACGCGGCCAGGCCGCGCCGGACCGGTTTTTGCCGAGTGGCTGGAGACGTTCGCGCGCGAGCATGGAAAATTCGAGCCGGTACTGACCGACATCGATACGTTCAAGCTTCCGGTGCTGGACGAACCGCACCATCCAAGGCTCGGCAATTACAAGAACGACCATACCAAGGCCTGGTCGAAAGCGATCGATGCCGCCGACGCCTTCGTCTTCGTGGCGCCGGAATACAATTATTTCGTGGCGCCGGCGATCGTCAACGCGGTCGATTATCTCTCGCGTGAATGGAAGTACAAGCCTGCAGCCATTTTCAGCTATGGCGGCGTCTCCGGCGGCCTGCGCGCGGCGCAAGCGCTGAAGCCGTTGCTGACATCGGTCGGCGTCATGCCGATCTCGGAAGGCGTCGCGCTGCCGATGTACCAGAAACTGCTCGATGAGAACGGCGCTTTCAACGCCAGCGAACAGGTGCAGGGCGGAGCCAAAACCATGCTCGACGAGCTGTTGCGCTGGAGCGAGGCTTTGAAGCCTATGCGGGTTGCCTGAAAACGCTGGTCTTCCGCAAAAAGCCCGGCTTGCTCATGGCATAAAGAGGTGGAATGTTTGCGCAAATGGACAAGCCGGGGGGCGGTTCGACTTGCGCTTGCTTTTTGCCTTGCTGCTGATGCTCATGAGCACCGCCGCCGCGGTGGCTGAGCGACGCGTGGCCTTGATCATAGCCGAGGACGGCTACCGCCTGGTTCGGCCGCTCGCCAATCCGGTCCATGACGGCGAGGCGATGGCAGCGGCGCTGAAGAA
>NZ_RZOL01000449.1:0-4646 GCF_004022985.1 Mesorhizobium sp. M7A.F.Ca.ET.027.02.1.1
GGACAGATCGTGGAATACTGCGAGACACGCTACAAAGGCGACGTCTACGATTTCGTCTTCGAGCTGCAAAGATAATACCAGTTATGAACTGGTTGTAATCTGGTATTTTCCATTTATCGTGATGGCGACAAGGGAGTGCCGACGTGCAGCGGGAAGACATCGCCAACAGTCTCATCGTGTCCTGCCAGCCGGTTCCCGGCGGCCCGATGGACAGTGCGCAATTCGTGACGGGCTTTGCCAGGGCCGCTGTTGAAGCCGGAGCCAAGGCCCTCCGCATCGAATCCGTGCCCTATGTCGCGGCCGCCCGCCTGGCCGTCCGCGTGCCGATCATCGGTATCGTCAAGCGCGATCTCACCGACAGCCCCGTGCGCATCACACCCTATCCGGCCGATGTCGAGGCCCTGGCCGAGGCGGGCGCCGATATCATCGCTTTCGATGCGACGGAGCGTGTCCGTCCCGTTCCTGTCGAAGCGCTTGTGAAAGCCGTCAAGGCCAGGAACAAGCTGACCATGGCCGATTGCTCTTGCCTTGACGATGCGCGCCGGGCCCTTGCCGCGGGTGTCGATTTCGTCGGCACGACGCTTTCCGGCTATGTCGGCGGGCCGGAGCCGCAGGATCCGGATATCGCCCTCATCGCTGAAATGCGAACCCTGACCCCCTACGTCATTGCCGAAGGGCGTATCCGGTCGCCTGAGCAGGCGGCTGCCGCCGCGCGCGCCGGCGCCTGTGCCGTGGTTGTCGGCTCGGCGATCACCCGTACCGAGCACGTCACCTCATGGTTCCACCAGGCGCTTTCCGACGCCTATGCGGCGAGGGGCGCGCAAACCGCCCTTGGCACAAGTGTCCTGGGCCCAACCGTTCTGGGCCCATCCGTCCTGGGCATCGACATCGGGGGAACCAAGACGATGGCCGCGCTGGTCAACGATGGCACGGTGGTCGAGGACATGATCGTGCCGACTGCGCGAGAGGCTGGACCCGAGGCCTGGCTTGCGTCCTTGGCGCAAAGTACGTCGGCCTGGTCGAGCCGCTTCAGCCGCATCGGCATTGCGGTGACCGGACTGGTGCAGGATGGACGCTGGTCGGCATTGAATCCGGCAACCCTTGGCATTCCCGACGGCTACCCGCTGGTCGAAAGAGCATCCGCTGTTTTCGGCAAGCCGGTCTGTGCGTTCAACGATGCCCAGGCGGCTGCCTGGGGCGAATACAAATTCGGCGCCGGGCAAGGTCGCGACATCGTCTTTCTGACCATCTCTACCGGAATTGGCGGCGGCATCGTTTGCAACGGCCGATTGCTGTCCGGTCTAGCCGGTCACTTCGGTCTGATCCGTGGTTTGTCTGAAGACCGGGCTCCGCTCGAAGACAGCACGTCCGGCCGCTGGATCGCTTCGGAGGCCCTCAAGGCCGGTTCCAAGGCGGACGCCGCCGATGTGTTCGGACACGCGCTGAAGGGCGAGGACTGGGCCGGCGCCATCGTCTCGCGAAGCGCCTCGCGGGTCGCGGCGCTGTGCCGGGACATTCAGATGATGTTCGATCCGAAATTGATCGTCATCGGTGGCAGCATCGGTCTTGCAGAAGGCTATCTCGACCGGGTGCGCGCACATCTGAGCGAGGTCCCGCCGCGCCTTTCCCCCCATCTCGTGGCGGCGAAGCTCGGAGGCCACGCCGGCGTCATCGGTGTTGCCGATCTTGCCGAATGGGCAAGGTAACGGCGCCCCGGTCGTGTCATGCAAAAATCATCAAAAAAGAAGGGAACGATCATGAAATTGAGCAGGACATCTTTTGCGCTTATGGCCACCCTCCTTGCGGGGACGGCTTTGCCGACCTTTGCCAACGCAACCGTGACCGTGCTCGGCTGGCCTGGCGGCTCCGAGGAAACCGCACTGCGGGCAACCGTGGAAACCTACAACAAGCAGGCCAGCGATGCCGACAAGGTGGAACTGCTGTTCTTCAACCGGGAAGGCTTTTACGACAAGCTGCAGGCTGACATGGCGGCCGGATCCAGTGCCTTCGACGTGAACCTCGTCGCCACCTACTCGCTCGGTCGCTACGCGCCCTATATGGAGCCGGTCGATCTTGGCGCGGACGCGGCCAAGATTTTCGGCGAATCCGTTCTCAAGACGATGCAGTTCGACGGCAAGCAATACGGCGTCCCGACAGACCTTTCGTTGCACTTCATGTACTACCGCAAGGATCTCATCGACGCCTTGATCAGGGATGACGCCGCCAGGAAGACCTATGGTGAAATCGCCCGGAAATATCTCGGCAAGCCCCTGCAGCCGAAAGACCCGGATAGCTGGACCTGGGACGACTGGGCGGCCACCGCCCTCTATTTCACCAAGCAGGTGAACCCCGACAGCCCGGTGCGTTATGGCACGGTCCTGCAGATGAAGAACCTGCTGTTCAACATGATGGTCTTCCAGTCCCTGCCGCGTTCCTACGGCGGCGACTGGATGGACAAGGACGGCAATGTCACGGTGGATTCCGATGCCTACAAGACCGGCCTCGAACTCTACAAGAAGCTCTATGATGCCGGTTCTTCGCCCAAGGATTCGCTGAGCTACGAATATGCGGAAACCAACGCGGCCTTCGCATCCGGCCAGGCCGCGACGGCGCTGCAGTGGAATGCCGCGGCGGCGGATCTGACCAGCACCGAAAAATCCCCGGCCGTCGCCGAGGTGACCGGGATCGTCGCGCCACCGGCAGGTCCCGACGGACGCGCCGATCACATCCACGGCCTTGGTTTGGGCCTTAACAAGAACGCCAAGAACAAGGAAGGCGCCGTCAAGTTCCTGAAGTGGCTCGCCACCGAGGATGCGGCCTTGCTCTATGCGCGCAGCGGCGGTTCGCCGGCATTGTCTCCCGATGTCGTCGCCAAGGTTGCGAAGGAACGTCCCGACCTCGTCAAGCTCGGCGAATTCGCCAGCAAGTACGGCTATGTCATGACCGGAGCGACGTCCGCGAGTGCGCTCCCGGTCTATGAACTGCAGGCAAAGGAGTTCACCGGCTACTGGTCCGGCCAGCAGAGCCTCGAGGATGCGCTCGCCCACACCAAGGCGGGCATGCAGGACCTGCTCAAGAAATGAACCATTTGCCGGACGCCGGGTCGAGGCCCGGTGTCCGGCGCGTTTGGCGGATCGACATGGCCCTTGTGACACGTGCCGAAGGCAGGATGTATCTGACGCCGCTGGTCGGCTTCCTGCTTCTGTTCCTCGGCTTTCCGGCGATCGTCAATCTGATCTATTCCGTTTCGACCGTCACATTCGAGACCTTGCGCAGTCCGGTGTTGAGCGGTTTCGGTAACTATGTCGCGGTGTTGAACGACCGCGAATTCTGGAGCTCGGCCTGGTTCTCGCTGCGCTTCGGTATTCTTACCGCATCGGCGGAATGTCTGATCGGCCTTTTCCTTGCCATCTTCCTGGCGCCGCTTCTGAGCAAGCGTCCAGTCCTGATGGCGCCGTTGATGCTGCCGCTGATGGTCGCACCGGCCATGGTCGGTCTCATGTACCGGCTGGTGCTGCATGAATTCGCGGGCCCCGTCCCCTACTATCTCTTCGAATGGTTTGGCGACAGCCCGGCCTTCCTCGACATCGACAATGCCTTCCGCACCCTTGTCGTCGTGGAGACGCTACAATGGACGCCTTTCGCCTTCCTGCTCTTCTACATGGCCTATTCGGCCATACCGCTCGACGTGCGCGAAGCCTCCTCGCTCGATGGCGCATCACCGTTTGAGATCGTCCGCTGGATCGATCTGCCCTTGATGAAGCCGACGCTGGTCATCGCGTTTTTCATCCGTTTCATCGACGGTTTCCGGGTGTTCGACAATGTCTATGCGCTGACCGGCAGTGGCGCTGGCGGTTCAACGACGTCCTTGTCGATCTACATCTATCAGGCCTTCTTCAAGGAAGGGGCTATCGGCAAGGCGGTCGCCGCTTCGGTTATCCTGTTCCTGGCGTCGTTCATCGTTCTCCACGGCCTTAACCGGCTTGCCGGCCGCAGGAAGCGTTGACGATGGTCAGGGCACTGCGCTGGATCGTTTTTGCCATCGCCGTGCTGGCGATGAATTTCCCCATTATCGTGACGCTGATCACATCGCTCAAAAGCCAGCGCGAGCTTTCGACGAACCCCGGTTTGTGGATCAGCCAACCGACGCTCGACAACTATCTGGAGGTTCTGACGCAGACCAGCCGCTTCAACATCTATGCCTACCTGCTGAACAGCACCGTGGCGGCGCTGATCGGAACCGGCCTTGCGATCGTGCTCGCGTTCCCGGCTGCCTATGCGATCGCGCGTAGCGAGGCGGGAAAGCGCTTGGTCCTGCCGATCGTCATCAATCTTCGCGCCGTGCCGCTGATCATCTTCGCGATCCCGCTTTACATGATGTACCAGTGGCTGGGCCTGCTCGATACGCGGATCGGGCTCGGGCTCATCCTGACCATCGTCAACGCGCCGCTTGCGCTCGTCATCCTGGTGAACGCGATTTCAGATGTACCGGTCGAACTCGACGAGGCGGCGAAAGTCGATGGCGCAAGTTCCTTGCAGGTGATGATGATGATCGTCCGGCCCGTCATCCGACCGGCGCTGGTCACGACCCTCATCTTCGGCTTCATCACCGCCTGGAACGAATTCCTCTTCGGCCTCATGCTGAC
>NZ_RZOL01000044.1:0-25747 GCF_004022985.1 Mesorhizobium sp. M7A.F.Ca.ET.027.02.1.1
GGGAAAAACCGCCGATAGGAGTGCCCCTCGCCCCGTTCACGGGGAGAGGATGCCGGCAGGCAGGTGAGGGGCAGCGCTGCCGCCGCGATTTTGGGCGACGCATTCAAACCGAGCGCGATTGCGTCACCCAGGCATTCCACAATCCGACTCCACCTTGACAACTATCACCTTTTGTTCTTTATTTGTTCCATCTATCAGCAACTGCGGATGTGCGGTCGATGGAAACGACAGCCACCATCCTGCATGCCGATCTCGACGCTTTCTACGCCTCGGTCGAGCAGTTGCTCGATCCGTCGCTGCGCGGCAAGCCGATCGCGGTGGGCGGCGGCGTCGTGCTCGCCGCTTCCTATGAGGCGCGCGCCTTTGGCGTGCGCGGCGGCATGCCGGGGCGCAAGGCGCGCGAACTCTGCCCGCATTTGATCTTCGTCGGCGGCAATTTCAGCCATTACCAGCGGCTAGGCGACGCGGCGATCAGGGTCCTCGACGATTTTACCCCGGTGGTCGAGCGCATCTCCATCGACGAGGCCTTTGCCGATGTCGCCGGCTGCACGCATCTGTTCGGCTCGCCGCAGGAGATCGCGACAACCATCCGCCGCCGCGTGCAGGCCGAACTCGGCCTGCCGATCTCGATCGGCGTGGCGCGCACCAAGCATCTGGCCAAGATCGCCTCCCAGGTGGCAAAACCCGACGGGCTGGTGGTGGTCGACCCCCGCAGCGAGCTCGCTTTCCTGCACGACCTGCCGGTCGGGCTGATGTGGGGCGTCGGCCCGGCGACCAGGGCGAGGCTGGCGGAAATCGGCGTCGAGACCATCGGCCAGCTGGCCAGGACGCACAGCGGCGCGCTGACACGGCTGCTCGGTCCCGCCGCCGGCGAAAAGCTCGCCGCCTTGTCATGGAACCGCGACCCGCGAAAGCTCGAAACGCATAGCCGCGCGCATTCGGCCGGCGCCCAATCGGCGCTGGGCCAAAAACCCGCCATGGCGCGGATCATCACACCCACTCTGCTGCATCTGGCCGACCGCGTCGCCAGCCGGCTGCGCGCCAAGGCGCGGCCCGGCCGCACGGTGACGGTACGCGTGCGCTTTGCCGATCTCAGCGCCGTCACGCGCTCGATCACGCTTGACCAGCCGATCTCGGCGACCGCGATGCTGGCCGAGATCGCCGGCGATCTGGTGCGCGGCGTCCTCGCCGACAACCCCCACGAAAGAACGATCTCGCTGCTGGCGATCTCGGTGTCGTATCTTGAGGAAAGCTTCGAGCTGCAGCTCGAACTGCCGCTCGGCCTCGCCGACGAGAAACGCCGGCCGGGCACCCGAAAAGGCCTGGCACGCTTCGACGCCGACCGCGCCATCGACAAGATCCGCGAACGCTTTGGCAAACAGGCGGTGGGCTACGGCACGGTGGCACTGGAGGCCGCGCGCTCCGTGCCCGACGAATTCAGGGAGCTGGCGGAGAAGGAGCTTTGAGGCCAGGGCAAGGCTATGGGCCGGTACGCGAGTAGCGATGGACCCGGATGCCACTAGAGCTTGTCCCGTGCCAGGGCTCGCAGGCTATGCCGTCATGGTCGGCATCGTGAGTCGGCCAATAGCCAGGTTCGCCCCTATGCGCAGAGGCGAGGCCAACGGCACGGGCGGCAGTGCAGTTCGGGAATGCCGCAAGGTGCCTCAGCACCGAGAGAGATGTATCAAACCGAATGCCGATGAAGCCATAGATGATATAGCCCGACAACAGAATGAACGGCGCAAACAAGGCCACCCATCTCAGCCTGCCAAGGCGGCGACGGTGATAGGGTGAAGGCCGTCGCAAGAATGGCAGGAGCATTCCCCGCCAACTCCCCGGTTGGAGTGCCCGAACCAGACTAGCGTCACCCAGGTACAGTAGCAATAACGGTCATCTCCGAACGGTTTCCTGCGTTTAGAGCGCGGCTATTGGATAGCGAAACGCCAGTTCTATGCCTCGCCGTCCCAGTACCGCCTCACCGCTCCCATGTCGAAAATGCCGTCGCGCCGGCGCAAGGCGTCGACCGCCATCTTGTTGGAATCGGGATAGACGCAGACCTCGTTGGGATTTTTCTCGCCGATCATCAGATAGCGGCACGGTTCCGTACCGCTGTTGAGGAAGGAATGCCCGACCGCCAGGCCGGCGGGAAAGCAGACATAATCGCCGGCCTTCATCTCGTGACGCTCCTCGCCAAGCAGCAGCGTCACCTGCCCTTCCAGGATCAGCGCGTGCTCCTCTTCGAGCATGTGGTAGTGCCTGGGCGCCAGGCGCATGCCGGGGGCCGGCGCCTCGATCAGCATGCCGACATGATAGTCTGGTCGTCCCAAAGCCGCATAGGTCAGATGCCTGGACCGGCCGCCGAACCGCGGGCCTTCGCCCTCGACCTTCCATTCGACGGCATCGCTGGCGACAGGCGGGATCGGCACGGCTGGGGGTTTGGTGATACCGGGCATCACATCCGACGGCAGCGGATCGCCGGCGGCAAGGCCGGTGTTCTCGCCGTCCCAGTAAGTTCGGGTTGCCGAGAGGTCGAAGATCGCGCGCCTGCCCAGCGCCCGCACCAGGACCTTGTTGGAGGCGGTATAGACGACCACGTCATTCGGGTTGCGCTCGCCGACGATGACATAGCGGCACGGCGCGTCGCCGGTGTTGATGAGGCAATGCCCCGCCGCAGCACCAGCCGGAAAGCAGATGTAGTCGCCGGCCTTCATGGCGTAGGCAGCGTCGCCGACATAAGCGGTCAGCATCCCTTCGAGGATGAAGACATGCTCTTCCTCGAAAATATGGTAATGCGCCGGCGACGTCTGCTTGCCCGGCGGCAGTTCCTCGATCGCCACGCCGACATGGTGGTTTTCGCCGAGGGCGGCCTGCGACAGATGCCGGTAGCGCACACCGAAGCGCGGCACATCGGACCATTCCGTCCATGGCACGCTGTCCGATGCGAATGGCACGGGCGCTTTATCGTCTGCCATAGGGCCTCCCTGGTCCTGTCCCCCTGCCCTCGTCGCACTGCCATGCTGCTAGAGGATCCACGACAGGACAAAGCTGCCAGCTTCCGGCTAAACCGCCAAGCGGTGTTCGCGACGCTCCTGACAAAGCCAGACAGGAATCGCTCGCTTCAACCCCTGATCGCCTTGCTGGCCTGCTGCAGCAGCTCGAATGCCGCGAAGCGCTTGGCGTGCCAGCCGGCCAGCGTGGCATCGGGATGATAGACCTCGCCGAGTTCCGACATGCCGGCCATCGCCCCCGTCAGATCCTTGTAGGCACCGGCGGCGACCGCGCCCAGCATCGCCGAGCCGAGCAGCACCGGTTCCGGCGAGGTCGAGGCCACCACCACCATGCCTGTGGTATCTGCAAGCAGCTGGCGCACCAGCGGGCTTTGGCCGGCGCCGCCGCTGACGACGATGGTGTCGACGGGAATGCCCTTGTCATGCTCGGCCCGCACGATCTGGCGCGCGCCATAGCCCAGCCCGCAGACCCCGGCGACATAGAGCCCGACCAGGCTGTCGAGGCTGGTGTCGAGATCGAGCCCGGCGATCAGCGCTCGCGCGTCCGGGTCGGCGAAAGGTGCGCGGTTGCCGAGAAACTCCGGCACCACATGGATACCGCCGACCAGCGCCGGCGTCGCTGCGGCCCCGTTGCGGCCTTGCGCCTGCAATGACAGCCAGGCGCTGAGGCTGAGCCCCTCGGCTTGCGCCTTGGCGGTCGCTTCGCCAGCCGCGGGATGCATGCGCACCAGATGGTCGATAGCAGCACCGGCTGCCGACTGGCCGCCCTCGTTCAGCCACAGGCCCGGCACCATGGCCGAGAAATACGGACCCCAGACGCCGTCGACGAAGGCCGGCACCGCGGTCGACGACATGGTGCAGGCCGAGGTGCCGAAAACATAGGCCATGCGCGACAGAACGCTGCCGAACTCGCCGCGCGCACCGACCGTACCGACGCCACCGGCATGCGCATCGATCAGGCCGGCCGCTACCGCGATGCCGGGGACGAGGCCAAGGTCCGCAGCCGCCTGCGCGGTCAGCCCGCTGCCAAGTGCGGCACCCGCCGGCACGATCTGCGTGCCGATGCGCGCGAATGCCTCGTCGGCCAGGCTCCCTAGTCCGATGGTGCGGAAATAGGCCTCGTCCCAGCGGCTTTCATGCGCCAGATAGGTCCATTTGCAAGTCACCGTGCAGACCGAGCGGGCAAGGCTGCCGGTCGCCCGCCAGGTGAGGAAATCGGGGAGGTCCATGAACTGCCAGGCGGCGTTGAACGTGTCGGGCAGGTCTTCGGCCAGCCAAAGGAGTTTCGGCGTTTCCATCTCCGGCGATATGACGCCGCCGACATAGTTCAGCACCGCCTCGCCGCTGCGGTTGATGCGGCGCGTCTGCTCGACCGCGCGGTGATCCATCCAGACGATGATGTTGCGTTCCGAATTGCCGGATCTGCTCACCGGCAGCGGCACGCCGCCCTCGCCCAGCACCACCAGCGAACAAGTGGCGTCGAACCCGATGCCGGCGATCGCCTCGGGCGCCACGCCCGATTGAGCGACCGCTTCCCGCGTGGCCGCGCACACCGCCCGCCAGATGTCGTTGCTCGACTGCTCGACAATGTCGCCGGCCTCGCGCCAGACCTCGATATCGCGCTTGGCAGAGGCGAGCATGTTTCCAGTGTGGTCGAACACCCCGGCCCGCGCGCTGCCGGTGCCGACGTCGATGCCGAGATAATGGGGCATGTGAAACCTTCGGTTTGGCGAGTAGCGAGTAGCGAGTAGCGAGTAGCGAGTAGCGAGTAGGTAGGTCGTTGGATTCTTCCCTATTCGCTACTCCCTATTCCCTATTCGCTTAGAGATCATTGCTCTGCGGCAAAATCACCAGATCGCGGATCGTCACGTTGCGCGGGCGGGTCAGCATGAACATCACCGCTTCGGCCACTTCGCGCGGCTGCATCAGGCCACCGGCGGCGAGTTCTTCCTCGAGCTTGGCCTTCGGCCAGTCGTCGACCAGCGCCGTCACCACCGGGCCGGGCGCCACCGCACCGACGCGCAGGCCGTGCTTGGCGACCTGCCGGCGCACCGTGTGGACGAAGGCCTGCACGGCGTGCTTGGAGGCCGTGTAGATCGGCTCCCAGACCACCGGAACCAGTCCGGCGATCGAACTGGTGACGATGACGTCGCCCGTCTTGCGCTCGATCATGTGCGGCAGCACCGCCTGGATCGAGCGGAAGCAGGCATTGATGTTGAGGTTGAGCATCCGGTCCCAGGCGTCGGGATCGCCGGTCGCCACCTCGCCGCCGACATAGGCGCCGGCATTGGCATGGAAGATGTCGAGCTGGCCGGCCTTCTCCAGAATCTGCGGCATCATGGTGGCGACGCTGGCCGGCTGCATCAGGTCGATGACCAGCGGGATCGCCTTGGGGCCGAGTTCGGCGCAGAGCTTGTTCAGCGTCGCCTCGGCGCGGTCGACCAGCACCACGGTGGCGCCGGACGCCAGCATGTGCCTGGCGCATTCGAGGCCGATGCCTGATGCCGCGCCGGTGACGGCGGCAACTTTTCCGGACAGTTTTTCGCTCATGTCTTGCTTCCTGTTGATGGGTTCAGGCCCGGCCATGGGAGACACGCGAGCGGCGTGCCAGCGAGTCGACGATGACCGCGATGGCAAGCACGGCGCCGGTGATCATGTACCGAAGCGACGAGGACAGATCGAGCAGCGTCAGGCCGCTGGCGATCGACTGGATGACGATGATGCCGAGCAGCGCCGAATACGCACTGCCGCGACCGCCGAACAGGCTGGTACCGCCTATGACGGCCGCCGCGATGGCGTTGAGGTTGACGTCGCCGGTGCCGGCCTGCTGGCTGGCCGAGGCCAGGCGGGCCGCCGACAGCACGCCGCCGAAAGCGGCCAGCATCGAGCACAGCACGAAGGCGCTCGAATAGATCAGCCGCACATTGATGCCGGCGCGCCTTGCCGCCTCGCGGTTGCCGCCGACCGCCGACATCGAGCGGCCCCATTTGGTCCGCGTCAGCGCGTAATGCATTGATATGACCAGGCCGACGAACAGGCCGAACATCCACGGAATGCCGCGCGCCTGGTTGAGATAGAAGACGATGAGTTCGAGGATGACCGTGATCACGACCGCGCGCGTGACGAGCCCGCCGGTCGACGGCGCCGACAGGTTGGCGGCGCGGCGGCGCGCGACAGTGCGCAGGCCGGTGACCAGCATGACGATACCGGGCACGGCCGCCAGAGCGAACGAGACGAACTTCGGCATCATCAGCAGCTGGCCGAAATTCACCAGGTTCGAGCCGTAGGGCAGATTGATCGAGCCGGTCGAGCCGAGAATGTAGAGCTGCAGGCCAAGCACCGCCAGCAGACCGGCCAGCGTCGAGACGAAGCTCGGCATGCCCAGCCGGTTGAACAGCAGCGCGTAGAGTGCGCCGATAAAGCCGCCGACGGCGACAGCGGCCAGAATGGCGAGCGCCACCGGCCAGCCCTGGTTGACCCACAGCGTACCGACCATAGCCGAGGCAAAGCCGCTGATCGAACCGACAGACAGGTCGATTTCGCCGACCATCAAAACGCAGACGATGCCGAGCGCGATGACTCCCACGGTGGAGCAATCGAACAGCAGATTGACCAGATTGCTTGATGACAAGAAGATCGGGTTGATGCTGGCAAACACCGTCCAGATGATGACCAGCCCGACGATGACGGGCAGCGAGCCGAGATCGCCTGAGCGGACCCGGTCGAAGAACCTGCGGATGGCGCCGCCGATCCCCGCCTCGTGCTTGACGCGCACATCGGCGCGGTCGAGCTGCGGCGGCACGGGGGCGGCCTGTTCGGCTTCGCGGCTCATGGGCGTGGCTCCTGGGTTTGGTCTTGCCTGGCCTGTCTCCGCTCGGCGCGCCGCGATACCGAATTGTTCGACGCGCCGGTGATGGCGCTGACCAGTTCCTGGTTCGAGGCATCGGGGGTGAAGATGCCGTTGTTGCGGCCAAGCCGCAGCACGACGATGCGGTCGGCGACGGCGCGCACGTCTTCCATATTGTGGCTGATGATGACGACGCCGAGGCCGCGGTCGCGCACGCGCTCGATCAGGTTGAGCACTTCCGCCGTCTGCGCCACGCCGAGCGCCGCCGTCGGCTCGTCGAGCAGGATGAGCTTGGGTTCGAGCAGCAGCGAGCGGGCGATCGCCACCGTCTGGCGTTGGCCGCCCGACAACGAAGCGACCACTTCGCGCACGCTTGGGATACGCGCCGATAGCTCGTTGAGCAGCGTCCAGGCGCGCACTTCCATCGCCACCTCGTCCAGCCGCAGCGGGTTGAGCTCACGGCCGAGAAAGATGTTGGCGACGATGTCGAGGTTCTCGCACAGCGCCAGATCCTGGAACACGGTGGCTATGCCGAGCGTCAGCGCCGCACTCGGATCTGCAAGCGTCACCTGTTGGCCGCGATAATTGATGGTGCCCGAACTCGGCTGATGCACGCCGGCCAGGATCTTGACCAGGGTCGACTTGCCGGCGCCATTGTCGCCGACCAGCGCCACCACCTCGCCAGCATGGACATCGAGATCGATGTCGGTGAGCGCCGAAACGGCGCCGAAATTCTTCGAAACGCCGCGCAGGCTGAGCACCAGCTCGCCTGCCGGAACCGGTTCGTCCGGGGTATCGATCATGCCAGGAAGCCTTTCAAAACCGGTTCAAATGTCGGATGAGCGCTGCCTGGCCACCGCACGGTGGCCAGGCAGCGGAGCGGGCAAGGGTCGCGGTCAGTTCCCGATGCCCAGCTTCTTGCAGCCTTCCGCGTAACGATCGACGCAGAGTTCGGCCGCGGTGTTGATCTTCTTGTCGATGATCTCGGCCTTCAGGTTTTCCTGCGTCACCACGGCCGGCGTGAACAGCTGCGAGGGCGTGTCGTACAGCGTCATCTCGGCCTTCGGCGTCTCGCCCGAAAGCAGCTTGATGGCGATGTTGGCGGCGGCCGCCGCCACGATCTCGCTCGGCTTGGAGATGGTGTTGTACTGGTCGCCGGCGATGATCAGCTGCAGTGCCGCGATCGTCGCGTCATTGCCGGTCACCGGCGGCACCGGATCGACGCCGGCCGCCTTGAAGGCCGCGATGGCGCCGCCGCCGGTGCCGTCATTGGCCGCAACCACGCCGAGGATTTTTGGTCCGAAGCGGGTGATCTGGCCGCCGGCCCATTGCTGCGCCTTCGGCGGCGCCCATTCCGGCGTGTCGTATTCGGCCAGGATCTTGTAGCCACTGTTGTCGAGGCCGGCATGGATGCCCTTCTTAATCAGGCCGGCCGCCGCGTCGGTCGGCGAGCCGTTGATCTGCAGCACACCGCCGCTGGCCGGATCGACCTTCAGCGCCTTCAGGTGCTCGACCAGCGAGTCGGCGATGGCCTTGCCGATGCCTTCATTGTTGAACGACACATAGAAATCGGCCGGCGCTGTCGGGATCGGCCGGTCATAGGCGATGACCTTGATGCCCTGGCTCTGCGCCAGCTTGACCAGCGAGGCGGCGGCGGTCGAGTCGACCGGGTCGAGCACGATCGCCTTGGCGCCCTGCGAGATCACCGAGTTGAACTGCTGCTGCTGGCGCGAGGCGTCGGCATCGGCGTTCTGGTAGAGCACCTTGCAGCCCGGGCACAGCTTCTTCATCTCGGCGGCGAAGCCGGGATAATCATGCTGCTCGTAGCGGGTCGAGGCCTGGTCGGGCATCAGGAAGGCCACGGTGGCGTCGGTGACTTCGGCGGCCATGGCGGTGCCAGCCAGCAGCGACAGCGCAAGGGCTGCCATGCCGGCGGACTTGCCAGCGGACTTCAATGAAGATGAAAGTTTGGTCATTCGGTCTTCTCCGTTTCTGGATATGGTTGTAAGAAGGTCGTTGACTGCTTTGGTGTGGAGACACGCCTCCGCCCTCGCCCCAAACTGCAATTGGGAATTAGGGTCCGGCGCCGGCCTTTCGAGTCCGCGCCTACATCCTCCGCTAAGCGGAGGAAATTTGAGACAAGTGTGCTCCATCGCGAACCGCTCCACGCGGCTCACGTCGTCATGCAAAAGAAAAATTCCTCCCTTGGTTCCTCCCTGGCTCCTCCGTTAAGCGGCTTTTCCCGCGTTGATGTTGTCGGCCAGCAGGCGCCTGAAGCGCGAGGGCGGCATGCCCTTCTCCGCCAGGAACTGCCGGTTGAAATTGGACAGATTGTTGAAGCCGACCTCGTAGCAAATGTCGGTGATCGAGGCCTGCTCGTCGCTCATCAGGATCTGGCAGGCGAGGTTGATGCGCAGCCGCTTCACATACTGCACCAGCGACATGCCCGTGTGACGGCGAAACGAGCGCGAGAACGCACCGGTCGACTGGCCGGCGATGGCGGCGAGATCCGCCTCGTCGAACAACTGCGTCAGGTTCTCCCTGATATAGGCGAGCGCCTTGTTCATGCCGGCGGTCATGTAGCCGGAGGGATCGGGCCGGTAGCTGGCGCTGGCCAAAAGCTGGAATTCCTGGGCGCGGCTGAGCAGGCCGGCGATCATCATGAACAGTTCGATGCGGCGCACGCCTTGCGCCTGCATCATCTCTTCCATCAGCGGCGCCAGCGCCTTGCTGGTGCGGCTGGAAAACAGCACGCCGCGCCGCGACGCCTCGAGCAGAGCCGCAAGTCCCGCCAACTCCGGCAGCACATGCATGGCATCGCCGATGAAACTTTCGGAAAACTGAATGATGCGGCCGCGCAGCGGGATCGAACTGTCCCTAGGGATATCGCTGACCCAATTGTGCGGCAGGTTCGGTCCGGTCAGCACCAGATTGCCCGGCTCGAACTCGCCGATGAAGTCGCCGACGAAATAGCGGCCGTTGGTGAAGATCACCTGATGCAGTTCATATTCGGGATGGAAGTGCCAGCGCACCGTGTGGAAGGGGTAGCCGTGCGACCACGCCTTGAAGGACTCACCGCGTCGTATCTGGACAACTTCCAGGTCCGGTTCCATGTCCGTTTCCTCCCGGGCCGGCACGGATATCTGCCGCGTTCGGCCTAATTCCCTAACCCGGCCGAATTGGTTTCGGCTCTGCATTTCAAGAGCCAAGGTACCGGCTCATGACAACAGGCGCCACCACGATTCAAGACAACGGATGATACTTTTTTAACCGGGAGGCGGCGCTCAGAAGCGCTATTCGGGCAGAACAGGTCAGTCTTGCTGACGCGTTCGCTCAATTGACCAACGAGGATGCCGCCCGCCCGGAAAGGAATTCCGGCGTCTCCGTGGTCGCCTGGCCTATCGCAAGAACAGCGTGTTCAGGCGCTGTTGCAGCGCCGTCATCGTCAGTTCACCTCGTGCGCAGCGCACCACCGGCCGCCGTCGCGAGCGGCGAAACCATCTCCGGCACCAATATGTCGTGGCGGCGCGCGAAGCTGACCAGCGTGGCCCGCACCGTCTCCGAATCAATCTCGCCGACGATGCCCTCCTTGCAAGCGTTGAGTGCGACGGCATGGGCGCCGTTGCGGCCGGCGCTCGGCCAGTCCTGCAGCAGTGCGTAAGCTTCCATCACGCTGTCGATCTTCCTCGGAAAGCCCATTCCGACCAGAAGGGTGACCGGTTCCTCAAATTGCCCGCGATTCATGGCTTGTGCCTCCTCTCGATTGTGCCTGTAGCGGGCCGAGCACCGGGAGCGCGGCCCGCCGCGGATAGGTGAATGGACTGGCCGATTCCCGTTCAACCGCTGCCGGCGGATACCTCGGATGTTGCCGACACTTGCTGCGCGGCAAGGAACATCAGTGCCGACGCCGCGGTTCGCCGGTTCCAGCCGGCAGCTTCAGCCATGTCGAGCAGCCCTGCCAGCAGCGGCTTCAGCACGTTCCTGCATTCTGTTTCATAGGCCAGGAATTCCTTCGCTTGGTGCGTAGGAGCCGGTACGGATCCGAGGCCAGCCATTGCATCCATCTTTACCTCCAATTTCTCTTCGGATGACGCCCGCTCCCCGCCAGGGAAGCGGGCGGATTGGCCGTGACCTCAGAAGTCCATACTGGCGCCGGCGGGCATTGCCGGGGCGGCGGCTTCCTTCTTCGGCTTCTCGGCCACCATCGCCTCCGTGGTCACCAGCAGGCCGGCGACCGATGCCGCGTCCTGGAGAGCGGTGCGCACCACCTTGGCCGGGTCGATGACGCCCTGGCCGTAGAGATCGCCGAATTCGTTGGTCTGGGCGTTCCAGCCCCAGCCGAATTCGCTTTTCTCGCGCAGCTTGCCGACGATGATCGAGCCTTCGGCGCCGGCATTCTCGGCGATCTGCCGGACCGGCGTTTCGATGGCACGGCGCACGATATCGACGCCAGTCTTCTGGTCCGCATTGTCGGTCTGCACGGCATCGAGCGCCTTGGCTGCCCGCAGCAGCGCGACACCGCCGCCAGGCAGCACGCCCTCCTCGACGGCCGCGCGGGTCGCATGCAGCGCATCGTCGACGCGGTCCTTACGCTCCTTGACCTCGACCTCGGTCGAGCCGCCGACCCGGATCACCGCAACGCCGCCGGCGAGTTTGGCCAGCCGCTCCTGCAACTTCTCGCGGTCGTAGTCGGAGGTGGTCTCCTCGATCTGCGCCTTGATCTGCGCGACACGGCCCTGGATCTCTTCCTTGCGGCCGACACCGTCGACGATGGTGGTGTTTTCCTTCTCGATCACCACTTTCTTGGCGCGGCCCAGCATCTGCAGCGTCACATTTTCCAGCTTGATGCCGAGATCTTCCGAGATCGCGGTGCCGCCGGTGAGAATGGCGATGTCTTCCAGCATGGCCTTGCGGCGGTCGCCGAAGCCCGGCGCCTTGACGGCCGCGACCTTGAGGCCGCCGCGCAGCTTGTTGACGACCAGCGTCGCCAGCGCCTCGCCTTCCACATCCTCGGCGATGATCAAGAGCGGCTTGCCCGACTGCACCACGGCTTCAAGCACGGGCAGCATCGCTTGCAGGTTGGAGAGCTTCTTCTCGTGGATCAGCACATAAGGCTCATCGAGTTCGACGCGCATCTTGTCCTGGTTGGTGATGAAATAGGGCGAGAGATAGCCGCGGTCGAACTGCATGCCTTCCACGACTTCGAGTTCGGTCTCGGCGGTCTTGGCCTCCTCCACCGTGATGACACCTTCATTGCCGACCTTCTCCATTGCCTCGGCGAGGAAACGGCCGATCTCGGCATCGCCATTGGCGGAGATGGTGCCTACCTGCGCGATCTCGTCGTTTCGGGTGACCTTGCGGGCATTGGTCTTCAGTTCGGCGACCACCGCATCGACCGCCTTGTCGATGCCGCGCTTCAAATCCATCGGGTTCATGCCCGAGGCAACCGCCTTGGCCCCTTCCCTGACGATCGCCTGTGCAAGCACCGTTGCGGTCGTCGTGCCGTCGCCGGCAAGGTCGTTGGTCTTGGAAGCCACTTCGCGCACCATCTGGGCGCCCATATTCTCGAACTTGTCTTCAAGCTCGATTTCCTTGGCCACGGTGACGCCGTCCTTGGTGATGCGCGGAGCGCCGAACGACTTGTCGATGACGACATTGCGCCCCTTGGGACCGAGCGTCACCTTTACCGCATTGGCAAGGATATCGACGCCGCGCAGCATCTTCTCGCGCGCTTCGGTATGGAATTTCACTTCTTTGGCAGCCATTGGATCACTCCTTTATCTAGGCAGCATTCGTTGACTGGATGGATACGAAGAAGCCGTCAGGCGGCCTTCTTCACTTCGGCGATCTCATCGATGACACCCATCACGTCGCTTTCCTTCATGATGAGCAGGTCCTCGCCGTCGAGTTTGATTTCGGTGCCGGACCATTTGCCGAACAGGATGCGGTCGCCGACCTTGACATCGAGTTCGACAAGCTTGCCGCTGTCGTCGCGCGCGCCGGGACCGACGGCGAGCACTTCACCTTCCTGCGGTTTTTCCTTTGCGGTATCGGGGATGATGATGCCGCCGGAGGTCTTCTCCTCGGCTTCAAGGCGGCGGACCAGAATACGGTCATGCAATGGACGGAACGCCATGTCGTTCTCCTCGTGGACAAACAGGTTTTTGAGGTTCCTCCGCACCGAACCGGCAATATCGGACCGGTGCGGAACGCCCCGACCCTTCGTCAGGCATCGCGGCGCATATCCAGCTAGTTTTGCCGTTTTTCGGTTTCAAGAGACCGGCGAAAAAATTTTCCATTCGACCAGAAAGGGCGCCAACGCACTGTTATGGCGCGGCTATTTTCGGAACCCCCGAGCTTCTCGCGACGTTGTTTGAAGAGGAACCGATCGTCCCCGGCATGGCATCGGGCGAGTTCAATACGGACGTCGCGGGCTGGAGGCCTGAACGGAGAGAGAAGGAGAAAGACATGGCCGATACGGTCAGCAGCGAATTCCGCCTGCAAATGGAAGGTTATGGCCTGACGACGGCCGAAATCCACTATCACCTGCCTGATCATCCGAGCCTGCTTCAGCTCTATGTCTGGCAGGACTATGATCTCGCTCCGGCCTTTCCCGAACTCAAGGGCTTTCTCCAATATTGGGAGCGCGAACTCGACGGTCCGCTGCACTCGGTCCGCGTTGCTCATCACGGGCTCATCCGGCCTTCGGAGTGGCGAGCCGTCGAGGGCATCATCACGGTCCACTAGAGGTCTTTGGGACGGACTCCGCTCCTGCTTCGCCCCCGGAGCGACGACGTTGGAGCAGGCTCTTGCCGGCCCCACGCAGCGCCAACAATCTCCGCTCCAAGATTTCCAATTTCCATGTTGTAAAACGATCCTGCCGCGCTAGCCTGAAACCAGATGCGAGGTGGGGAAGAGGAATGGAGCTTCAGCTCAACGGCAAGGTGGCGCTGGTCACCGGCTCGACGCAAGGCATCGGCCGCGCCATCGCCGAGACGCTGGCGCGCTGCGGCGCCGGCGGCCTGCTCGTCACCGGGCGCGAGAAGACCCGCGGCGATGCCGTGGCGGAAGAGCTTTCGCGGCTCGGCACGCCGACGGTCTTCGTCGCCGCGGACCTCGCCGACCCGGCGGCCCCTGCCCTTTTGGCGCAAGCCTGCATCGAGCGCTTCGGCCGCATCGATGCGCTGGTCAACGCCGCAGGGCTGACCGACCGGGCCTCGTTCCTCGACGCCGATCTCGATGGCTGGGCCTCGCTGTTCGCGGTCAACGCGCGGGCACCGTTCTTCCTTATGCAGGCGGCCATCGCCGACATGAAGAAGCGTGGCCAGGGCGGCGCCATCGTCAACATCCTGTCGATCAACGCCCATTGCGGCTCGCCGGAACTCGCCGTCTATTCCGCCAGCAAGGGCGCGCTGGCCACGCTGACCAAAAACGCCGCCAACGCCCATCGCTTCGATCGCATCCGCGTCAACGGCATCAATGTCGGCTGGACCGACACGCCGGCCGAACGTGTCATGCAGGCCGACACGCTGGGCAACGGGCCGGGCTGGCTCGATGCCGCCAACGCCTCGCAACCCTTCGGCCGCCTGTTCTCGACGAGCGACATCGCCAACCTCGCCGTCTTCCTGCTTTCGGATGCTGCCGGGCCGATGACCGGCACGCTCGTCGACCAGGAACAGTGGGTGATCGGGGCGAACCGGTGAGCGCCATCGAAACGCATGCGCCCTGCATGACGCATTTCGCGTCGGCACCGTTGCCGTCAGAAGTTGGTCGCGATGAGGGTGACTGAAAAAGCCTATCGCCCCATTCGCTCAAAGCACCCGCGCCGCCTCACAGCGCCAGGCTCCCCTGCTCCACCTCCTCGGCATTCGGATCTCCCGGTGCGGTGGCCCAGGCCAATTCGACCAGCGTCACGGTGCGCCGGCCTGTCCCGTCGAGTTGGCAGACGATGAGCCCCTGCTCCTCGATATAAGTCAAGAGGCGCCGGGCGCGGCGCAGCGAGTGCGAGCCGTAGGCGCGGGCGATCGCGGCGTCGCTCGGGCACGGCCAGCCCTCTTTCGCCGCACGGGCGATCATCATGAACACGCCCTGCATGTCGTCGGGCAGCAGCGACGCGCGGACGGAAACGTCCCGCCACGCGTCATCCTGCGTCGTCTCGGAACCAAGGCCGGCACGGGCGCGCGTCAGCATGCGGCGGAACTCCGGCAGGTCCGGCACGACCGAGGCCAGGCCTTCGATGCGGCAGCGGACCACGAACTCCTGATAGAGCACGCCGATCACGCGAAAACCGGCGTCGGGTTGCGCCAGGATGGCGCGCAGCACACGGTCGACGCGCTCACGACGCTCGGCCAGATCCTCGGCGCTGATTTGCGGCTCCGCCGGCTCGGGGCGCATTTCCAGTGCCGCCGATTTGGCCGCCATCAGTTGGTCGAGCAGGTCCGGCGACGCCGGGCGGCGCGGCGTGCGCACCGTCTCGGGTGGCGGCGCCGCCAGGATGATCGCGCGTGCGTCTTCCAGCGCGGATTCCGGCATTGCCATGAGCCGCGGCGTGCCGTTGCGCGGGCTGGTGTCGGTCGGGCCGATGCGCAGCCCCAGCGGACGGCGCGACAGCGCCGGACCGAGCGCCATGAACTGCCCGCGTTCCAGATCACGGAACGCTTCCGCCTGGCGTCTCTCCATGCCCAAAAGATCGGCGGCACGCGCCATGTCGATATCGAGGAAGGTGCGGCCCATGAGGAAATTGGACGCCTCGGCTGCGACGTTCTTGGCGAGCTTGGCCAGCCGCTGGGTGGCAATGATGCCGGCCAGCCCGCGCTTGCGGCCACGACACATCAAATTGGTCATGGCGCCGAGCGAGAGCTTTCGCGCTTCGTCCGACACCTCTCCGGCCACCGCCGGCGCGAACAGCTGCGCCTCGTCCACCACCACCAGCATCGGGTACCAGTGGTCACGGGCGACCTCGAACAGTCCGCCGAGGAAGGCGGCCGCACGTCGCATCTGGTTCTCGGCGTCGAGTCCTTCGAGATTGAGCACGGTGGAGACGCGATGCATGCGCGCCCGCTCGCCGGCCGCCTGCAGGCCGCGCTCGGTATGCTGCTCGGCATCGATCACCAGATGGCCGTAACGATCGCCCAGCGAGACGAAGTCGCCCTCGGGATCGATGATGGTCTGCTGCACCCAGGGTGCGCTCTGCTCCAGCAGGCGCCGCAGCAGATGCGACTTGCCGGAGCCTGAATTGCCCTGCACCAAAAGGCGAGTCGCGAGCAGTTCCTCAAGATCCAGCTTCGCCGGGGCGCCCGCGGTCGTCTGTCCCATCTCGATCGCAACGGTCATCTCGACTCAGGCGCTCCTTTCGCAGACGGGCTTATCAACTGGGTCACAGCCCGTCGAGCGTGCATGACCGCCTGCGGCGTGTTGCGCACAACTGTGCAGGCACCGCCTGGAGGGGTCATCAGCCGATGCCTGGCGCAAACTTTGGGTTGACCCCTTCGGACCACGAGGCGACACTCCACCCAACGCTACGAGTGCGAGGAGGAATGCGATGGACGAGCCCGAACGGTGGCGCCACATGTCGACGGCCCCGAAGGATGGCAGCCGCATCCTGGTCACGGTGCGTCCGTCCGAACAGGGACCGGCGGAAGTAGACCTTGCCTATTGGTCGCGTGCTGACCAGTTCGCCTCGGAAGGCTGGCGCGCGTCGGACTCCTCGCCCGGGCGCGTCATCGAATATGCCGACCCGGAACTGAAGTGCTGGATGCCGTTGCCGACGGCTAACCTCAGCCGCGCGTCCATGCCAGCGCCCTGGGAAGGCGAAGACGCCCAGCAGCTGGATGGGTCCGGGATTTAAGCGCGCGGAGAGGCCGGAGATTGGCCAATCTCCCCCTCGTGCGGGAGATTGGCAGCTTCGCGGTCGGCAGTCCTCAGAACAGGAACGCGGCCGTGGCGGGGTTGGGCCCGTTGCGGCCTTCGGGCGAATCCATGCCGCGGATCGTCTGCAGGTCCTGGGCATCCAGTTCAAAATCGAAGACATCGAAATTGGCGGCGATGCGATCCCTGCGGATCGACTTTGGAATGACGATCAGCCCCTCTTGGAGATGCCAGCGGACGATCGCCTGGGCGACGGACTTGCCATGTTTCTTGGCGATGCCTGCAATGGTCGGATCGCCGAGCAGCCGGCCGCTGCCCAACGGGCTCCAGCTTTCGATACGGATGTCGTGCTTGGCGTGAAAGTCCCTGACACCGCGCTGCTGGAACTGGGGATGCAGCTCGATCTGGTTGACGACGGGCGTCACGCCGGTCTCCGCGATGATCCGCTCCAGATGGTCCTGGTTGAAGTTCGAAACGCCGATCGACTTGATGCGGCCGGCCTGCCGGAGTTCGACCAGCATCTTCCAGGCCTCGACATATTTGTCCTGGCTGGGCACAGGCCAGTGGATCAGGAACAGGTCGATCTGTTCGACGCCGAGCTTCTCCATCGTCTCGTCGAAGGCGCGCAAAGCCGCGTCGCGCTGGTGCGCGCCGTTGCGCAGTTTCGAGGTGATGAACAGCTCGGCCCGCGGCACGCCCGCGCTGCGGATCGCCTCTCCGACCCCTTCCTCGTTCTGATAGCCTTCGGCGGTGTCGATCAGGCGATAGCCGGCCTCGATGCCCCAACCCACCACGTCGGCTGTGATGTCTTGGTCGACCTGCCACACACCGAGGCCGAGCTGGGGAATGGCGGAGCGGTCGTTCAATGCAATCTGTTCGGGCATGATGGGCTGTTCAGGCACGGGGAATCCTTTGCAAAGCGGGTCCGGGCGGTCTGCCCGGTGCACAGCCTATCTAGGTCCGACAGGATGCGACGACCAGCCGACAGCGGACAAATTGCCGTGTGAAGTGCGCCTGCAAGTGTGACTTCGGCGTCAGCCGCATCCTCACCGCGGCCGGCGCACCGCCCTCACCACCCCGGCGGATGTGCTGCCGCAATAGAGGCGGTCGCCGCCATCGGATTCCAGCCCCGACACGCCCATGCCGGCCGGCATGTCGAGCTTCTCGAGAACCTTGCCTGATCGCGGGTCGACGCGGCGCAGGTCGCTCTGGTCGCCTTCCCAGGTGGCGTGCCACAGCTCGCCCTCGACCCATGTTACCCCGGTGACGAAGCGGTTGGATTCGATGGTGCGCAGGATCGCCCCTGTCTCCGGGTCGATCTGGTGGATCTTGCGTTCGCGATATTGCCCCACCCAGAGCGTCCCTTCGGCCCAGGTCAGCCCGGAATCGCCGCCGCCGCCCGGCGCCGGAATGGTCGCCAGCACCTGGCCGGTATCAGGGTCGATCTTCTGTATCAGGTCGTCGGCAAGCTGGAAGAAGTGCTGGCCGTCCCAGGCGGTGCCGGCATGCGCCGCAACGTCGATCGAGCGCAGCGCTTGGCCGTTTTCCGGATCGAAGGCGTTCAGCTTCTCGCCCGAGGCGAACCAGACATTGTTGCCGTCAAAACTCACCCCATGCACCCTCTCCACATCGGCAAAGGGTCCGTATTCGCGCAGGATCTCGGCTGCTGACTGTTTCATGTCTTTCTCCTCGATGGTGGTCCCAAGGTGTGTCGAGATTCAGGTCAGGCCGAGTCGAAAATGGCTGATACCGAGAACCGGAGCGGAGCGTACTTTTCGTACATGAGCACAGTTCTACCGAGACGCGGTAGAACGGGGAAGCGCAGGTATCAGCCATTTGCAGGACCGCCTCACCTGAATATCAACACACCTTAACCACTCGGCAGTGGCGCCGGGAGTAACAAGGTGGTCGTGAATCCCGCCACCGGCGGCGTCATCCAGCGGCGCGCCCGGCCGTGACCGAAAAACTGCACCTTGCCGGCCTCGCCAAGCTGCTCGAGCGACCGTTGCACACTGCGTTGGCCGGTGCCAAGCGCCAGCGCCAACGCCGAACTCGCCCAGGATTCACCATCGGCAAGGAAAGCCAGGACCGCCGCGTGCCGCTCCTCGATCGGCCGCGCCAGCACCAGCACCTCGCGTGCCTGGCGCGGCGCCAGCGCGAAGCCCTGGCTGGTCGCGCCGATGTCGGCCAGCCCGCGCAATTCGGTGCGCAGCCGGCCGATCTCGACCCGCAGCCGCGCCCGGTGCGATTCATCGGCGTGCCTGCCGCCGAAGGCTTCAGCGATCAGCCTCGCCCTCGACACATCGCCTGGCCACGCTTCGGCGAGCGTACGCGCCAGCGCAAACAGCACCGGGCGCGTTGCCAGCGAGACCGTCTTCTCCTGTTGGCGCACGACGTAGCGAAAGCTATCGACCAGCAGCGCCGGCGACGCCTGCAACGCCTCGACGTCCTCAAGCAGCAACGGGCGCTGCTCGCCAGCCGCGATCAGCCGCGCCGCCGGCGTATCCAGCGCCAGGAATGCACGGTCGACTTCAGCGATGAGCCCCACGATGCCGGCCTGGCGGGCGGCGTGGCGTGCCCACTCCAACGCCCTGCGCGCCCGCTTCGTCTTGAGGCGCCGCATCGCGATGCCGGCGACGGCCAGCTCGTGGGCGGCGCGCGAGGCCGGCGGAAGCGGCATCGGATCGAGCCCGCCCAGCACGTCTTCGGCCTCGTCGAGACGGCCGATCAATAGCAGGCGGCGCACCTTGAGGTGGCCGGCATGCGCTGCGTTCAGCCGGTCGCCATGCTTTTCCAGCGTCGCCCGCGCCGCATCCAAAGCCTTGGCCGGCCAGCCGAGATCCCGTGAGACCAGCGCAATCTCGGCCTCGGCAACAACGCATCTGGCACGCGCTACCGCTTCTTTCGGGCCGAAGCCACGCGCGGCCCGCCGCAGCAGCGCCTTGGCGCGATCAAGATCGCCAAGTTGCGCCATGGCGATGCCGCGCAGCGCCAGCGCCGGCGGATCCTCGCGCAGGGCGACGCGATCCAGCGCGCCGAGCGGATCGCCTCCGGCCAGCGCCAGCGCCGCGGCGGTGATCAGCGAATCCATTCAAATCCCGTCACACTTGTAACTCCCACCCTTGTGCGTCGCCGCCCTAACTTAAATCCGTACCATGAACCGGCAAGCCGCATCGGCCAACTCTATCGGCAACGTGCGGCACGCCAAGGGAGAACCGACAATGCCAACCGACACTCCTCTCCATGACGCGGCCGAAGGCACCGTGAGGATGCGCCACCCCTGCTGCGACGGGGCGGCTCCTGCAAATCCCGTCACACTTGTAACTCCCACCCCCGCGCTTCACCGCCCTATTCTGGCTGACAGCAAGCGACAACAGACTGGCAAAGGAGACGACCAATGACCAAGCACATCGCAATGAAGACCCCGCCGATCGTTTCGAGGCAGGACTGGGAAGCCGCCCGCGAACAGATGCTGGTGAAGGAAAAGGCAACGCTACGGGCCAAGGACGCATTGGCCGCCGAGCGCCGGCGCATGCCGTGGATGGAAGTCGACAAGGCCTATGTGTTCGAGGGGCCGAACGGCAGAGCGAGCCTGCTCGATCTGTTCGAAGGCCGCCGCCAGCTGATCGTCTACCGCGCCTTTTTCGAGCCCGGCGTGCATGGCTGGCCCGATCATGCCTGCCGCGGCTGTTCGCTGGGCGCCGACCAGGTCGGCCACCTCGCCCATCTCAACGCCCGCAACACCACGCTTGCCTACGCTTCGCGTGCCCCGCAAGCCGACATTGCGCGGCTGAAGCAGCGGATGGGCTGGCAGATGCCCTGGTACACAATCACTGACAGTTTCGACAAGGACTTCGGCGTCGACGAATGGCACGGCCACAACGTCTTCATCCATGACGGCGACCGCATCTTCCGCACCTATCTCATCAACAGCCGCGGCGACGAGGCGATGGGCACCGTCTGGAGCTATCTCGACGCGACGCCGCTCGGCCGCCAGGAAATCTGGGAAGACTCGCCCGAAGGCTATCCGCAGACCCCCCTCTACTCCTGGTGGAACTGGCACGACAATTACGACGCCGGGGCCGACAAGAAATGGGAAGAAGTCTCTGCTGCCGGCGAGGCGGCGTTCAGGGACAAGGGCGAGCAGTAACGGTTGTCCCGCTTGGGTTCCTCTCCCCATTCCGTGGAGAGAGGAACCTGTCGTGGCTGGCATGAAGGATTAAGGCGATGAGCGATATCCACACAGGTGCCGGCAGCACGATCCCGGAAGCCGCCACCCTCGGGCTGGCCGACTGGCTTTGCCTTGCCGCGGCACCGACTTTCGCCGTGATGGCGCTGCTCACCTGCATCTTCAGCGGCGATGCGGCCATGCAGTGCATGGGCATCGACGCCTCGCCCCTCACGGGCATGGCCGCGATGTATCTGCTGATGAGCGCCTTTCATCTGGCGCCCTGGCTGCGGGTGATCTCAGGCCGGCAGGCCCGCTAGGCGCAGCGCGCCATTGCAATTCCAGACACCCCACACATCGGAGAAGACAATGAGACTGGTCAGGCTGAGAGCGCCGGGCGGCTTGGGCAATCTCGACCTGGTCGAGGAAAATTCGCCCCAGCCAGGGCCGGGCGAGGTTCTGGTCAGGATCCGGGCCTGCGCGTTGAACATGCGCGACGACTTTGCCGTGCAAGGCAAGATGCCTCTCGCCGACGGCCGCGTTCCGCTCTCCGACGGCGCCGGCGAAGTGATTGCCCTCGGCGACGGTGTCGATGCACTCAAGCCCGGAGACAGTGTCGTCAGCGTCTTCTATCCCTGGTGGCTGGGCAGTGACATGACGCCCTGCACCCGGCGCGATATTCCGGGAGACAGTTTCGACGGCTTCGCCAGCGAGTATGTCTGCATGCCGGCGCACGCTTTCACCAAGGCACCGGCAGGCTATACGCATGTCGAGGCGGCGTCGCTCACCTGCACGGGCGTTACGGCCTGGCGCGGCCTGGTTGTGTGCGGCAAGGTGAAGCCGGGCGACGCGGTGCTGGTCCTCGGTTCGGGCAGCGTATCGCTGTTCGCGCTGCAATTCGCCAAAGCCGCCGGCGCCCGGGTCATCGCCACCTCATCCGACGAGCAGAAGCTGGAGCGGCTCAAGCGCCTCGGAGCCGACGCCGTCATCAACTACAAGTCCGTCCCGGACTGGGGTCGCAAGGCCAGGGATCTGACGGGCGGACGCGGTGTCGATCACGTGATCGAGGTCGGCGGACCCGCCACGCTGGCGCAGTCCATTGCGGCCTGCAGAACGGGCGGTCACATCGCCCTGGTCGGCGTCCTGACCGGTTTTGCGGCGGAAGTGTCTATCCCTGCCCTGTTTTCCAACCAGATCCGCATCAGCGGCATTTCCATCGGCAGCCGGGCCGACCAGGAGGATATGATCCGGGCGATAGAGACTATCAGGCTGAAGCCCGTCATAGACCGCCATTTTCCGCTGCAGGACATCGCCACCGCCTTCGCGCATTACGAAACGCAAAAGCATTTCGGCAAGGTCTGCCTCGACGTTTGAGCGGCCTCCGCCAGCAGCACGATGAAGGGGACCTTCGGGTCCGCGCCTTCGTCTTGATCCTGCCTAGGTCGCGATGTCGTTGACCGGCAGCAGGGGCTTGGGAAGATCGGCCTCGCCGAGCCCGCTGCGCAACTCGATCTCGATGTCGCGGCATATCTGCGAGATCGGGACGTCGTTGGCGTTGCCCTCGAACGGGTTGGCGCTGCTTTCGCCGACCTGGTCGAGGGACATGTAGGCCCAGCCCAGCAGCGTGCTGAACGGGATCGTCAACCAGATCGCGATCGACCCGAGCGCCCCACCCAATTTGCCCATATCGGCAAAGACGGGAACGACCCCGAACGGCAACAGCGTGCAGAAGATCATCACGAACATCGAACTGACGATGGCGTATTGCCGAGGATAGGGATTGTTCTTGATGCGATCGCAGCGCGCCTGCTGGTCATGGAAGTCGCGGATCAGCTTGGTCAGTTCGCCATAGATCTGAGGAGGGAGCTTTGTGTCCTTGAACAGCGCATTGACCTGGGCAGATTGCCGTTCGAGCAGGGCGATCGCCGGCTGGGGCGATTTCAGGACGTCCTCGGCCTGTTCGGCGAGCAGCGGACGCAATTCGTCGGCGATCGAGCTCGCATCCTCATGGATGCGGTAGCGCCGCCGGTATTCGATATTGGCGGCCCGCGCCATGGATTCCCATGGCATTGGCCGGCGCAGGGAAAAACGCAACGCCGTCATCCAGGCGATGTGGCGATAGATGAGCTGTCTGGCCGTCGGCGCGTCGAGGAAATCCCTGCAGAAATGGGACCACAACCGGCTGCTGGCCGTAATTTGCGTAAAAGCCTGCAGCGCGTCGCTGCTGCGGGTGAACACCTGCGAATTCTTGAACCCGGCAACGAGTGACACGGTGGTACCAAGCACCAGCACCACCGACCATGGCACCGAAAACCCGGCGATGCCTGGAAGACGGTAGGCCGCCACGGCCAGTCCACTCACCACCACCATGTAGATGACGCTGCGCCGCGACCACAGCGCGAAATCCACTATTTTGTAGGAACGGCCTACATACATTGGGTCCCCTCAATTTATCGACAGGTGTGGTTTTGCACGGGCGGAATCTCGTCGCCTCATTGTGCCTTTGCAGCCCCGAACCGCAACCCGTCCATCAACAGCTTGACCAGCCGGCGGGAGCGGTCGCGCCATTCGGGGGTGTCGGGCGCTGAGTAGATGCCGCCCAGCGCGTGCAGCACGTCGGAAGCGTCGACGTCGCCGCGGATGGTGCCGTCGGCCACCGCCGCTTCGACCAGCTGTCGCAAGGCTTGCGACACCCGGCCGAACGTGTCGGAAAACAGCGTCGAATTGGTGGTGAGCACGATGCGCAGGCTGGTCGCCAGGCCGCGCTTGGTTGCGATGTAGTCGACGAAGCGCTGCATCCACTGTTCCAGCGCGACATCGGACGGATGTTTCTGGGCAAGCTCGCCGGCGGCCGCGCACAGCGCCTCCACCTCGCGGCGATAGACCACCTCGACCAGATGCTCGCGCGTCGGGAAATGCCGGTAGAGCGTGCCGATGCCGACGCCGGCGCGGCGCGCGATCTCCTCCAGCGAGCCATCGATGCCGCGCTCGGCAAAGACCGACACCGCCACCTCGACCAGCCGGTCGCGGTTGCGCCGCGCATCGGCGCGCAACGGCTTTGCGTCTACGGCCCCGGCCTTCTGTTCAGCAATGGCGGACGGCTCGCTGGCCAATTTTTTCTCCACATCGTGTCAGGGGGCTTGAACCCGGCCGGTTCAGCCACCACGTATTAAACGGAGGCGCCTCCGTTTTAGTGGAGCACCTTTATCATATAATCAGGGGAACCGGTATGTCACGTCTTTCGAACACGCAAGCCGACATCTCCCCTGCCCGCCTGCCTCTCGGGAGATCCGCTGCCATCTCCGCTTTCGCCGTCAAGACCTGACCGAACGGTTACCTTGCCCTTCCGCGGCAAGGCACCAGTTCAATCCCATCCGCGTCAAGCAACTGGAGCCAGACGCCCATGACCAGCCTTCCCATCACCCTCACCATCAACGGCCACCGACACGAACTGGAGGTCGATCCACGCGTAACCCTGCTCGACCTGCTGCGCGAGCGGCTCGATCTCACCGGCACCAAGAAGGGCTGCGACCGCGGCCAGTGCGGCGCCTGCACGGTGCTGGTCGACGGCAAGCGCATCAACTCATGCCTGGCGCTGGCGGTCAGCCATGACGGCGCCCAAGTCTTGACCATCGAAGGCGTCGCCCACGGCGAGGAACTGCATCCTGTGCAGGCCGCCTTCATCGCCCATGACGGCTTCCAGTGCGGGTTCTGCACACCCGGCCAGATCATGAGCACGCTCGGCCTGATCGCCGAGGGCCAGGCCGGCGACGATCCCGAACGCATCCGTGAGGGGCTGAGCGGCAACATATGCCGCTGCGCGGCCTATGGCGGCATCGTCGAGGCCGTCCTGGAAGCCCAGCAACAGCTTGTCAAAGCCGACCGGAGGACCGCGGCATGAGAGATTTCGACTACATCAGGCCCGCCACCATCCCCGACGCCATCGCCGCGGCAGCCGAGCCGGGTTCGGCCTATCTCGCCGGCGGTACCAATCTGCTCGACCTGATGAAGGGCGGCATCACCAGTCCCGAGCGTATCGTCGACATTTCCCGGCTGCCGGAGCTCAACCGCATCGAACGGCTGGACGATGGTGGCCTGCGCATCGGCGCGCTGGTCCGTAATGCCGACCTTGGCTACGATCCGGCGTTCGCCAAATCCTATCCGGCGGTGGCCGAGGCGCTGCTGTCGGGTGCTTCGGCGCAGCTTCGCAACGCCGCCACCGTCGGCGGAAATCTGTTGCAGCGCACGCGCTGCAGCTATTTCTACGACACCGCCAGCGCCTGCAACAGGCGCGAGCCAGGCGCCGGCTGCGATGCGCTGGGCGGCGAGAACCGCCTGCACGCCGTGCTAGGCTGGAGCGACGCCTGCATCGCCACCCACCCGTCGGACTTCTGCGTGCCGCTGGTGGCGCTCGACGCCGTGGTCGAGATCGAGGGCAAGAAGGGCCGGCGTCATGTGACACTGGAGGAATTCCACCGGCTTCCCGGCGAGACGCCGCAGCGGGAGAATGCGCTAGAGCCCGGCGACCTGATCGTGGCGGTGCGCCTGCCGGCGGAGGCGGCCTCCTTCTCCGCCAATGCCCGTTACCTGAAAGTCCGCGAACGCACCTCTTATGCTTTTGCCGTCGTATCGGCCGCGGCAGCGCTCGTCGTCGATGGCGGCAAGATCCGCGCCGCAAGGCTGGCACTGGGCGGCGTCGCGGCCAAGCCGTGGCGAGCCCGAACGGCGGAAGCCGTCCTGCTTGGCGCGGACGCCAGCGAGGCGACCTTCTCCAGCGCCGCGGACGCTGCCTTGGCCGATGCCAGCCCCTCCGGCGACAATGCCTTCAAGATCGAGCTTGCCCGCCGCATCGTGGTC
>NZ_RZOL01000450.1:0-4642 GCF_004022985.1 Mesorhizobium sp. M7A.F.Ca.ET.027.02.1.1
CGAGCATGCCGCGGGCAATGCCTTCGTCGATAACGCTGCCGCAGATGCCGATCTGCTCCTTGGCGGCGAGGAATTTCTCCTGAAGCTCAGCGTCCCTGGTGATCAGCCAGCCGATGCGGATGCCGGGAATGCCGAAGGCCTTGGACAATGACGAGACGCTGATCGCCTTCGGGCTGAGTGAGGCAGCCGTCGGCAGCCGCCGGCCGTAGGAAAGGTCGCGATAGGTCTCGTCGACGAGCAGACGGCAGTTGCTGCTTTCGGCAAGCGCAACCAGCGCATCGAGCTCGGTTCGGCTCATCATCGTGCCGGTCGGGTTGTGCGGGCAGGTGACGCTGATCAGCTTCGTGTCCGGCCGCAGCGCCGCCTTGACGCGTTCGACATCAATGGCGAAGCCTTCCTCGAAGGCCAGGTCGACAAAGCTGATGGCGCAGCCGATCGCCCTTGGGGTTTCGATGTTGGTGGCGTAGTTGGGCCTGATGACGACGAGATGGTCATTGGCCGACAAGAGCGAGGTCGAGATGATGAACAGCGCGCCCGCGGCACCGGCAGTGACCAGGACATCATCCGGCGAAATGCCGGCATCCTGCGCCGAATCAATGCACGCAACTGCTTGTCGCCGCGATGCTCGCCATAGAAAAGCGTGAGATCAGGCAGCGAAAGGCCGATGTCGGAGAGCTTCTGGTCGGCGATCGAACTTTCCGAAAGATTGTAGCGGATACGGTCGTAGCCGTATTCTTCCGGCGCTTCTTTCTCGATCACCATCCTGGTGTAGTTCATGGCTCGCTCCCCTAGAGCAGTTCACCGTTTCACGGAAACGGCGACCCGCTCTAACTCCTTTTTTTTGCGCAATTCCGGACGGAAAACCGTTTCACACTTTTCCTGGACTTGCTCTAGGAACCCGTCCGCTCATCCAAGCCATAAAAATAGGAAGCCTGCCAAGGCGGATTCGCCGGCAGGCTTCTGTTCCAGTCGTCCTAACTGTTGGCTCAGGACCGAATATTCAGGCCGAGGCCTTGGCCTTCCTGCCCTTGGCGGGTACCTTCACGGGGGCAGCCTTGCGGCCGAGGCCGATGGATTTCGCCAGCAGCGAACGCGAGGCCGCGTAGTTGGGGGCGACCATCGGATAGTCCGACGGCAAGCCCCATTTGGCGCGATAGGCGTCCGGCGTCAGGCCGAAATGCACGCCCAGGTGACGCTTCAGCGATTTGAACTTCTTGCCGTCCTCGAGGCAGATGATGAAATCGGGTGTCACCGACTTCTTGGGGTTGACCGCCGGGACCAGGGGGGCAGCCACCGGGACCGCAGGCTTGCCGAGCGCGTTTATCGAGGCGCTGACGCTGGCGATGAGGTCGGCCAGGCCGGAGGCGGGCAAGCGGTTCTTCTCGACGTAAGCGGACACGATGTGGGCGGTCAGCTCGAGCAGATCGATGTCTTTACGGGCACTGTTGCTATCGTCGGTCACTCTATTTCTCCGTCTACAGCGAATGACCTGAAAATCGGATTCGACTTCCGGAAAGGATCATGCGCGAAATCAAAATGCTATGGCGTCCTTCGTGCGTCCACGGGACGAATGGCGTTGGTGTAGCGCGGAATTCCTAGTCGGCAAATCTGCGTATTGCAACGACTTGATGTCAGGTCACACGTTATTTTGAACAACTATATTAAACAATAACAGTATCAGACTATCAGCGCTTTGTCGCGCCACAAACGAAACCCGCCTTCGAAGGCGCGTGTGTTGTCGCCGCGCCTGGAGTCGGTGGGCAATTCATCGAGCTTGTCGACGTTGCCGCCGCCAATCACGACATAGTCCGGCTGCATGGCGGCACGGAGCCGGTCGACGACGTCGAAGACGTATTTGCGCCATTTCTTCTTGCCGCGCTTTTCCAGGCCGCGTTCGCCGACATAATCCTCGAAACTCCTGCCCTTCTTGTAGGGCAAATGCGCGAGTTCCATCGGTTGGGCGACGTTGTCGGCAATCATCGCCGCACCGAGACCGGTGCCGAGCCCGAGGAACAGCATGCGCCCGCCCTCGTAGCTGCCGATGGCCTGCATCAGCGCATCATTGACCACTTTCACCGGTTTGCCGAACGCGCCCGCAAAGTCGAATCCAGCCCAGCCCTTGCCGAGATTGGCGGGGTCGGCGAGCGGCCTGTTGTGGTTGACCGGGCCGGGATAGCCCATCGAGACGACGTCGTAGGGCAGGCCTTCGGCGAGCTTCTTCACCGCGTCGATCATCTGCTGCGGCGTCTGGCCCGGTCCGGAGTCGGCGCGGCGCTCCTCGCCGCCGGCGCTGGTGAGGATCTTGACGTGCGAGCCGCCGATGTCGATCGTGAGCACGATCTTTTCAGTATCCGGCTTCCCGGTGCCCGATGCCGGTTGTTTTACTGCCTTGGCCATCGTGTGGTCCTCTCACTTCACCGGATCGATCCAGCCATTGGGCGGCCCGAACCCGGCCATGACGTCCGCGGGTCCCCATGTGAGCGGCTCGTAGAGATGCGGCGGCGTGGTGTCGCCAAGCACCGGGCCGACGATGCGCCAGGCCAGTTCGCTGGCGTCCTGGCGGGTGAACAACTGCCCGTTGCCGTTCATGGCGTCGCCGATCAAACGCTCATAGGGCGGCATGTCGCCCTTTGAATCGTCGAGCGCCGTCAGTTCGACCTGCTCGCCGATCATGTCGTCGCCCGGCGCCTTGCGCTGTGCTCCGATGGCGATCACCACCTGTGGGTCGATGCGGAAGCGGACGTAGTTCTGGTCGGCGGGCTTGATCGGATCGAAGACATCGAGCGGCGGCCGCTTCAGCCGCACCACCACTTCGGTGACATGCACCGGCATGTTCTTGCCGGCGCGGATGAAGAACGGCACGTCCTGCCAGCGCCAGGTGTCGACGAAGAAACGCACCGCCGCGAAGGTCTCGACGGGCGAGTTCGGCGCCACGCCGGGCTCGGCGAGATAGCCGGTGAACTGGCCACGCACGACATCGTCTTTGGTCAGCGTCCTGATCGCGCGCAGCACTTGCACCTTCTCATCGATCAGGTCGTCGGCGGAGCGGCCGACAGGCGGCTCCATGGCAAGCAGCAACAGGATGTTGAGCAGATGGTTCTCGATGACGTCCCTGATGCAGCCGACATCGTCATAGAAACGGCCACGTCCCTCGACGCCGAAATCCTCGGCCATGGTGATCTGCACGCTCTCGACGTAGTTGCGGTTCCAGATCGGCTCGAGCAGCGAATTGGCGAAGCGGAAATAGAGCAGGTTCTGGATCGCTTCCTTGCCCAGGTAATGGTCGATGCGGAAGATCGACTGTTCGTCGAACACCAGATGCAGGACCCGGTTCAGCCAGCGCGCCGATTGCAGATCGTGACCGAAGGGCTTTTCCACCATCAGCCGCGCGCCATGCGCCGTGCCTGATTGCTCCAGCCCCTGGACGACGGTCTCGAACATGGTCGGCGGCACCGCCATGTAGTGCAGCGGCCGCTGTGCGGTGCCGAGCGCGCTCTTCAGTTTCTCGAACGTCGCTCCATCACGGTAGTCGCCGCTGACGTAGCGCAGCAGCGAGGCGAATTTGGCGAACGCTTTCTCGTCGATCTTGCCGAGCGCATTGACGATGCCGTCGCGGGCGCGCGCCTGCAACTGCTTGAGGTCCCAGGCGTCGAAGGCGACGCCGATCACCGGCTCGGTGAGCGTGCCCTTGGCGACCATCTGGTAAAGGGCTGGAAATATCTTCTTGTGGGCGAGGTCGCCGGTGGCCCCGAAGAGCACCAGCGTGTCGGACCGTTCCTGGCTCATGCGCGTGTCTCTCCCAGTGTCCTCACTTGCCGGCCTTCGGCTTCTCGACATGGCCGCCAAAGGCATAGCGCATGGCGGAGAGCAGCTTGTCGGCGAATTCGGATTCGCCCTGCGAGGAGAAGCGGTCGAACAGTGCCGAGGACAGCACCGGAGCCGGCACGCCGGTGTCGATCGCCGCCTTCAGCGTCCAGCGCCCTTCGCCGGAATCCGAAACGCGGCCGCCGAAATTCACCAGGCCCGGATCGCTTTTCAACGCGCCGGCCGTCAGGTCGAGCAGCCAGGAGCCGATAACGCTGCCATGCCGCCAGACCTCGGCCACCTGGGGAAGGTCGATGTCGAACTGGTAGTATTGCGGGTTTTCCAGCGGACTGGTCTCGGCGTCCGCCGTCCGTTGCCGCTTGCCGGCATTGGCCGACTTCAGGATGTTCATGCCTTCGGCATAGGCGGCCATGACGCCATATTCGATGCCGTTGTGCACCATCTTGACGAAGTGGCCGGCACCGCTGGGTCCGCAATGCAGATAGCCGAAGGGCGCGGTCCCGGCATCCCCAGGCGGATTGGAGCCGGCATCGGCGCCCGGTGCCAGCGTGGCGAAGATCGAATCGAGGTGCTGCACCGCCACGTCGGGACCGCCGATCATCAGGCAGTAGCCACGCTCCAGGCCCCAGACGCCGCCGCTGGTGCCGACATCGACAAGATGGATACCCTTGCCGGCCAGCTTCGCGGCCTGGTCGACGGCGTCGTGGTAGTAGGAATTGCCGCCGTCGATGACGATGTCGCCGGGTTCCATCAGGGCCGCCACCTGGTCGATGATCCTGCCGGTGATCGCCGCCGGCAGCATCAGCCACACGCAGCG
>NZ_RZOL01000451.1:0-4626 GCF_004022985.1 Mesorhizobium sp. M7A.F.Ca.ET.027.02.1.1
ATCAGGCCGCGTTCTGGCGGTCGCCGTCGATTTGCGAGCGCATCTGTCTGGCCAGACGGGTCTCGAAGCGGCTGGCCACGGCGCGATCCCATTCATTCGAAATCTTCGCGTCGTCCGTTTTCCGCGGCATCGCCATCAGCCGGTCGATGATCGATCCAGCCTCGCCAGGTGAGAGCAGGGCGTCGATTTCACGTTCGTTCTGCATATCGGTTCGCCTCCTTCTTCCTCTCCCGCCACGAGCCAGTCTTATACGAGATTCGTGACGGCTGTTTGAAGGCAAGAGCGAGGTCATTGAAGGGCGTCGAAGGGCAAAACCGTGTCGCGGGACCGGGCCATGCGCAAAGCTGTTCCTGCGCCTTGGCAGGTCAGGTCAAGGAGAGATCTACAGCCGCTTTTCGAACAGCACTCGTGGTAAAGCCACTGTCCCATTCGTCGTCTGGATAGCGGTTTTTCTCGACATAGCCGACCGCCTTGTAGAGGGCTTGTGCCGGCAGGTTGAACGTGTCGGTTTCCAGCCGCGCCTGCGCCAACCCGGCGGTGCCGATTGCCTGTTCGGCATGGGAAAGCAGCTTGCGGCCGACACCTTGGCCTTGACGGGATGCCATGACGTGCAGGGCCTCGATGAAATCCGCGCGCCAATGGATCAGGCCGGCGACCTCGCCATCGATCTCGGCAACGGCGAACTCAGGCCAGCTCCGGTCGACATAGCGCCCGCCAATATCCGTCTCGACATAGCACCGCGCCGCTGCTTCGGTGATGTTCGGCAGCCATGTGCCTTCGAACGTTTCCTGCAGCACCTGCTTCAACGCCGGAATATCGCTCGCCTGCGCCGGGCGCACGATGATTCGATCCTCTGCCATTTTCCGTCTCCCGCCAATGCATGTCGCCCAAAAGTGCCAGCGGTTTTGGGATGACGACATGCATAAAAATAAAGGCTGCCGCACGGGCTCTCTTTCGGCGACACGCCATCTTGATCTCACGCTGGCTGCCGAAGATCTGTGCGATCCTCGGCAGCCTCTCGCGAAGTGGGCTGACTAGCAGATAGCGATGGCGGCGGCTTTCATCCAGTGGTGCCGGATGTCGGTCCAGAGATGGAGCGGCGCGCGCCTTACACGTAGCGGTTGACGATATTTTCCAGCAGTTCCTGGCGGCCGGACCTCGGCTGCGGCTCGATCTTCTTCTTGACGACACGCTCGGCGATATCCTCAAGCGTGCGCTTGCCGGCGAGCATCGCCTTGCCCTCGGCCGTGTTCCAGCCGGCATAACGTTCGGCCAGCGGCGCCGATAGCGCCTTGTCCTCAACCATGCGGGCCGCGGCTTTCAGGCCACGTGCGCAAGAGTCCATGCCGCCGATATGGCCGATCAGCAGGTCCTGCGGATCGAGCGACTGGCGGCGCAGCTTGGCGTCGAAATTGGTGCCGCCGGTCTTGAAGCCGCCGGCCTGCAGGACCTGGTAGTAGGCCAGTGCCATTTCCGGCACGTTGTTGGGGAACTGGTCGGTGTCCCATCCCGACTGATAGTCGTTGCGGTTCATATCGATCGAACCGAAAATGCCGAGCGCATTGGCCAGAGCCAGTTCGTGCTCGAAGGAATGGCCGGCCAGGATGGCGTGGCCCTGCTCGATATTGACCTTGACCTCCTTCTCCAGCCCGAAGCGCTTGAGGAAGCCGTAGACCGTGGCGACATCGTAATCATACTGATGCTTGGTCGGCTCCTGCGGCTTCGGCTCGATCAGGATCGCGCCCTTGAAGCCGATTTTGTGCTTGTAGTCGACGACCATGCTGAGGAACCGGCCGGCCTGTTCCTGCTCGCGCGCGAGGTCGGTGTTGAGCAGCGTCTCATAGCCTTCGCGCCCGCCCCACAGCACGTAGTTTTCGCCCTTCAGCCGCTTGGTGACGTCGATGCAGCTTTTTACCGTCGCCGCTGCGTAGGCAAAGACATCCGGATCGGGATTGGTGGCCGCCCCCGACATGAAGCGGCGATTGGAGAACAGATTGGCGGTGCCCCAAAGCAGCTTGACGCCGGTCTGCTTCATCTTCCCCGCGAAGTAATCGGCGATCTCGTCGAGGCGCGCGGCACTTTCGGAAAAATCCTTGCCTTCCGGCCGCACATCGGCGTCGTGGAAGCAGAAATAGGGCGCGCCGAGCAGCGAGAACATCTCGAAGGCGACGTCCGCTTTCAGCTTTGCCAGCTCCATCGTGTCGGTGCCACCTGCCTTGGGGAACCACGGCCGGTCGAAGGTCTGGCCGCCGAACGGATCGCCGCCCGGCCAGGCAAAGGAGTGCCAGTAGGCGACGGCGAAGCGCAGATGGTCTTCCAGCCGTTTGCCGGCGACGAGCTCGTCGGGATTGTAGAACCTATAGGCCAGCGGATTGGTCGAATCCGGCCCTTCATATTTGATTTTCTTGATGTCGCCGAAAAATCCGCTGCTCATGATTTCTGTCCTCTCACAAAGTTCTGCCGCCATTACCTCAGGCGTAATTGGTTTCAGGCCAGCGCCGGTTGAAAAGGGTCATGTCAAAACCGTCAAATGAAGGAGACAGACCATGACCGACCTCACCAAGATCGCTGAAAACTACATCACCGCCTGGAACGAAAGCGATGCCGTCCGCCGGACCGAATTGCTCAAGGCGACCTTCACGGAAGACGTCAGCTATCGTGATCCGCTCATGCAGGGCGACGGCCATGAAGGCGTCGCGGCTCTGATCGACGGCGTGCAGCAGCGCTTTGCCGGCTTCCGGTTCTCGCTGAAGGGCACGCCGGACGGTTTTGCCGACAAGATCCGCTTCTCGTGGAATCTCGGGCCTGAGGGGACGCCATCGGTGATCGAAGGTACCGACATCGGAATCATCGAGAACGGCCGCCTGAAGAGCGTCACCGGCTTTCTCGACAAGGTGCCTGCGCAGTAAGGACTTCTGGGCGAGGCGGGTGCGAAGCGCCCCCCTCTGGCCTGCCGGCCATCTCCCCCTCAAGGGGGGAGATTGGCTGTCTTTCCCGCCATCGCTAATTATCAACCTTGCAAGACGAGTAAAGCCGTCAACGCTGCCGATCTCCCCCCTAGAGGGGGAGATGCCCGGCAGGGCAGAGGGGGGCGCCTCGCACTGAATCACGCGGTTACAGCCCTGATCGCCGGGTACAGCTCCCGGTAGCGCTGATAGGCATCGGCATAGACGCCGCCAAGCGCCGCGTCCGGTTCGATCGTGGCATCCGTCCTCGGTGCCGTACAGACTTCCAGGGGATCGGCACCAGTCGCAGCGATCAGGCCGAGCCGTGCGGCGCCAAAGGCGGCGCCGAAGTCGCCGTCGGCGGGAATGTCGACAGGCAGTTGAAGCGCGGTGGCAATCGCCTTCAGCCAGTAGCGCGAGCGGGAACCGCCGCCGATCGCCGTCACCCGCGTCAAACTCGTGCCGGCCTTCGCCAGGGCGTCGAGGCTGTCGCGGAAGGCAAAGGCCACACCCTCCAGCACGGCCTGGGTCAGCACGGCACGGCTCGATTCATGCGCCAGCCCGGCGAACGCGCCGCGAATGGCGGCATCATTGTAGGGTGTGCGCTCACCCGAGAGATAAGGCAGGAAGGACACGCCGCTGGGCGCCTCCAATGTGTCGCCGAGTTCAGCGGTCAATTCGCCGGCGCTCTTCCCGGTGATTTCGGACAGCCAATTGAGCGAATCCGTTGCCGACAGGATGACCCCCATCTGGTGCCAGGTGTTCGGCAGGGCGTGGCAGAAGGTGTGAACCGCGCTAGCCGGGTTGGGCAGGTAGGAAGCGTTGGCGGCAAACAGCACGCCCGATGTGCCGAGCGAGACGAAAGCGTGGCCGGCGCCGACCGTGCCCATGCCGCAGGCCGAGGCCGCATTGTCGCCGGCGCCGCCGGCGATTGGAATGCCGGCCTGGACGCCCCATTTCGAGGCCAATTCACTGCGCAGTGCGCCTGCCTTGTGCGTACCCTCGACCAGCGACGGCATCTGCTCCTCGTCGAGCGACGTCGCTGCGAGCAGGTCCGTACTCCAGCGCCGGTTGCCGACATCGAGCCAGGAGGTACCGGCAGAATCCGACATCTCCGAAATGTGTTCGCCCGAAAGCCAGAGCCGCAGGAAATCCTTGGGCAGCAGCACTTTTGCGACCTTGGCGAAGAGAGCGGGTTCGTTGTTTTTCACCCAGGCAAGTTTCGGCGCGGTGAAACCGGGAAAGACGATGTTGCCGGTCAGAGCGCGGAAGCGCGGATCGGCATCGAGGACAGCCGCCTCGGCATGGCTGCGCGTGTCGTTCCACAGGATGCAGGGACGCAGCACCTTGTCGGCGGCGTCGAGCAGCGTGGCGCCATGCATCTGCCCGGACAGGCCAATGCCCTTGACTGCCGCGAGTTCATCCGGATGGGAGGATTTGAGCTCGGCGATTGCGTCTTCGCAAGCCCGGATCCAGTGCTCGGGATTCTGTTCCGACCAGCCGGGATGCGGCCGTGAAACATCAAGCGAACCATGGCCGGAACCGACGACGGTTTGCCCGGCAACGATCAGCAGCGCCTTGACGCCCGACGTCCCGAGATCGAGGCCCAGATACATGTCTTCCTCCCACGCCAGTTAATTTTTTCGGGTCTCGAAAAAATCTGGCTTGGCCAGTTTTTAAA
>NZ_RZOL01000452.1:0-4617 GCF_004022985.1 Mesorhizobium sp. M7A.F.Ca.ET.027.02.1.1
TTCTGGTGATGATCGACGAGTTTCGCCAACTCGGCAAAATGGAGTCTATTGTGTCCAAGCTGGCGATCAACGCGGGCTATGGCTTCCGCATGGTCCTGGTCCTGCAGGACCTCGCCCAGCTCGACGAAGTCTATGGAAAAGCGACGCGGCAGACCACGGTGTCCGCGTGCCAGGTGAAGCTTTTCATCCGCATGAACGATGTGGAGACATCGGAATATGTCTCTGTAATGCTGGGACCGACCACGATCGAAGTGCCCACACCGATTATCAGGGCCGGTCAAGGTATATTCGGGGCCCGAGACGAGAGTCTGAGTTATCAGGAAAGGCCGTTCCGGACGGCGGCGGAGCTTCGACAGATGTCGGAGAAGCAGGCCGTGGTTCTGGTCCCGAGCGCAGGTTTCAGGGTGCGCAAGGTCACCTACTATAAGGACGCTCCCTATAAGGCGACCTACCGGGAATTTCGGCACCGGCGCCTGAAAGTGCCGCCTCTCCCCCGCTGGCAGGATCTTCCGCTGCGCTCCATGGCGGACGTCGAAGCGGCGGCTAACACCGCACCAGCGGCGCCTTTCGAGTTGCGGGAACCCGATACCGTCGATGCGCCGGTTTCGGGCAATACAGCCTATGCCGATGCGGTGCAGCCGGCGATTGGTGCGGCGGCTGAAAGGGTTGATCCCGTTGAGTCAAAGCCGAAAGTGAAGAGCGACAGCTCGGACGCACCGCGGGCGCTGCCAAGCTCAGGCCGTCGAACCGATGGGGAGGCTGAAGCAAAGAGTGAGGACGCCGCTGAAGTCCCGGAGTTGAAACCGAAGGGTACCGATCAGACGGCCGTTGATGCGCCGCGGCCGCTTCCTACCCTCGGCCGGCGATCGGCGCCGGCAGCATCAAACGCGTCCGACCCAAGTGCATCTGAAGGCAAGGCGAGTGTCTTGCAATTCCAAGTCCGGCCGGGAAACAAGTCCACGTCTATCGCCGCGCTGCTTGCATCGCTCGATCAGGAGGTGGAGGCCGGGGCTCGCTCACTGTCGCCGTCAGTGGATAGCGGGGATGTCGACGGGGTGCCGTCAGCCGCTATTGTGGCGTTGCAGGATCAAATTAGACGTCACGGCGATCGCCGGGACACGCCGGCCGAAACGGCTTAATCTGATGCAGGGAGACGGCCGGTGTCTTGATAATAGTTGATAAGCGAACTATCTTGAGCGCAACTCGTCCGAAGGAGGCTTCGCGCATGATCAGTGCCGATTTGGGTAAACAGCTCGAAAGCTATATCCAGCAGCTTGTCGATACGGGCCGCTATGGCTCGAAAAGTGAAGTGCTGCGGGAGGGCGTGCGGTTGATACAAGATCGTGAGACGCGCCTTCTCGCCCTTGACGCCTCAATCATGCGCGGTATTGCCGATGCTGATGCAGGCCGAACGAAACCCGCCAGCGACGTTTTTGACCGGCTTGAAGCAAAGTATCGCTTTATGGCTGAACAGGCCGAAAAGTCAGCATGATCGTTGAGTTTTCGGACGAAGCCGAAAGCGATCTTGAACGGATTGCCGCCTACATAGCGAAGGATAATCCTCGTCGTGCTCTTTCGTTCATCCAGGAGCTACGCGGTAAATGTGAAGCCTTAGCCGAGGCTCCAAAGGGCTCTCCTTTGGTGCCTCGATATGAGCAGCACGGCATTCGCCGCAGGGTTCATGGCGGTTACTTGATTTTCTACCGTGTTGAACGCGAACAGATTGTGATCATCCATGTCCTCCACGGCGCGATGGACTATGCCGCGATACTGTTTGAGGACTAATATAAATGGCACCGGGCTATTCTCGGCGTGATCGTTCGGCAGCGCGCCGACCGGGCTCGTGCTGCCAGGTGGTCTTGTTCGTGTTACCCGTACTGATGTCGATTTCAGAAGACGACTGCAGCAGAGGTCAAGACAGGATTTCAGTCTTTTCTCAATGGGCGCGCAACTTACTTTTGGCCCGACAAACCGGTAGAGAGGGTCTGTCGTGTGATCCCGACCTCGGCGCACACGTCGCCGGTAAGGATCGCAAACGCTAGGCGACCGTTGGGCAATGGAGGTGCCGCCGGCGCGCCTTCACCGGCAAGCACCTTCAGGCCGAGGTTCCGCTTCATCAAATCAGCGACAACATTGACGAGGTAGCGCAGGTCACGCGCGCGGCGGTCCAGCTTCCATACAACGAGGATGTCGCCAGCCCGGAGCGCTTCCAGGCAGGCCCGCCAGACGAGGGCGATTGTCTTTGCGGCCGGATGCGGCGTCCTCATAGGTGTTCTCGGTATTTGAAACCGGCCTGGGCCAGCGCATCGCACTGAAGGTCGTGGATCTGGCTGCCGTTGGTTTTCGATACGCGGGCATGGCCGAGAAGTGTCGCCACATAAACCGCTCGTATTTGTTAAAGACCTCGATCTGGCGGCTCAACGGCTAAAACGATGGAAGGCAGAACGATGAACGCGGAAATCTATGAAAGCGTCTGGGACGCCCTAGCGGACACCGAACAGGAGGAAGCAAACCTTAAAGCGCGCTCGGGGCTGCTCTACGAAATCCGCAGAGCAGTCCAGCGTTGGGGCATTCCTCAGGAGGAAGCCGCCAAGCGGCTCGGCCTGACGCGCCCTCGCACCACTGATCTGCTGCGCGGTAAGCTCGCCAAATTCTCGCTTGACGCGCTCGTCAACATCGCCGCCTCCGCAACGAGTCCACCCAGTGCTGCATGACGAGGCAACTACTGCTTTTGCGGCTTTTGTGAATCCGGCTCCTCGCCTTCGACCGGAGCGGTGTTGATGCTCCTCGACTGCAGGCGCTGCAGTTCTTCGAGCCGTTCGCCTTTGACGATCTCGGGATCAAGCCGCTCGTTAGGATTCTGCGCCAATGCACGCGCGGCTTCGCTTGCGGCTTGTGCCTCGCGGGCTTCCTTCGCAGCGATGCTTTCGGCGTTGCGCACCATTTCGCGGTCTTGCGCAACCTGCTCAAGCGAGGTCGGATCAGCCGATCCAGCTCGTTCGTCGCGGATCTCCTGCTCGATGGCCCGGTTGCGGATCTCGCGAGCGCGATCGGCCTCAAGCCGCTCAGCCGCCTCGATCTCCTGGGCGCGATGGATCAAAGCTTCGGCGCGCGCGCCGGCAATCCGATGGGCCTGGTCTTCGCTGACATGCGTGACGCCACCTTCCTGCAGGGATTTGAGATCCGTCCGGATCGCAAGGAGTTCCATGGTGGGCGCCGCGCGCCGCAAGAACTCCGCTTTGGTCTGGCCGTTCATCATCGCCGCGGTCTTGTTAACGGTCTCGTTGATCTCTTTTAGGTTTTCCCGCATCTGGTCCGCGGTGGCATCTGAACTCATTCGAACACCCCTTCCATCTCGAATAGCGACCACAACAGTACCGGATCGGACGGCTTTCGTCATCCGATCAATGAATTGACTCACTATCGCGTTGTTCGGCTGAGAAGCAGCGACCGAGCGCCAGTCCCGAAGGCTTGCCTGGGTGGCCTGTAGCTGGCGCGCCGAAATCGGAACCTTTATCGGGTTGGCTTTTGCGTGGTTGATCCGCTGGCGGGCTTTCGCGATGACATGCGGGTTTGCACGGGCATAGGCGCGGTCCCGTGCCTCCCTGCCCGGCCGCGGCTTTTCGGCCGTGGCCACGATCGCCTTGTCGCGCGGACCATAGCTTTGTGATGACGCACGATAGGCCGCGGAGGTCGCGACGATTTTCATACCCTGCGCTTGTGCGTGCTGGGCATAGAGCGCGCGCCATTCGCGAAGCTGGGCCGGACCTGGTCGCAAGCGCTCACCGTCCTCACCCTTCACCGCGACGATCGCATGGACATGAATATGGCCGCCCTCCTCGGCCATGTCGGCGTGCATGCCGAAGGCGAATTTGTGATTGGGGAACTGCTCATGCAGGAACCCACGCGCGGCCCTTACCAGAGCTTGCCTGTCCTCGCCCGCCTTGGCCGACACGATCATGTGCATGGTGTCGCGAGGCTTGTAGGAATTCAGGGTCTTGTCCCAGGACTGCGCGGTCTGCCGAACCGCCTCCTCAGACGCGATCGCGACGCCGTCGGCGCCGATCGCCGCTCCGTCATGGGTAAGGCGCGAAAGCTGGAACACGACACCGGCTTTGCCGTGGCTGGGTTCCCCAATTGGCTTCACCGAAACGGCATCCTCCTTGACGCCAAGCGCCTCGGAGATCCGCGAGGCGATCATGGCCCGGGTGGGGGCCGAGAACTGGCGATCCTGCTGACGCCGATCGGAAAGGTGAAACCGATGCTTCACCTTCTCGTTCCCGTCCTCACCCCGAACGACGCTGTGTCCGGCCATGGTCGCGACGACACGCGCGACACTCGATCCGTCCTGCAGTGTGTCGATACGATAGGCGAAACCGTGGCCGGCGAATCCGGCCTGAACTGCCTGCGAAAGGCGCTCGGCACTCTCCTTCCCTGCCAGCGAAAGCCGGAACGTCGCCACATCCTCGCTTTCCCGCCGCTTGTCGAAGCCCTTGCCCCACTGTTTCATTTCCTCCGCAACGGCCCCCTGCGTTGCGAGGATGCGCGCGTCATGAGTTTCGAGCGCGACGCCCTCCTTCTGGATATATTGACCGATGGCGGCTGCCCTCGTCACAC
>NZ_RZOL01000453.1:0-4616 GCF_004022985.1 Mesorhizobium sp. M7A.F.Ca.ET.027.02.1.1
GGTCAGGGCAATTCGCTTCTGACCGGCACCATGGCCCGGAGATAGATCCCGATGTCACCCAGGCTGCAATTCAAGGGGATTTCCAAGCTGTTTCCGGCCGTACGGGCGCTTGACGGCGTTTCGTTCTCGGTCGCGGCCGGTGAAATCCACGGCCTGCTCGGCGAAAACGGCGCCGGCAAGTCGACGCTGCTGCGCATACTGTCTGGCGTCTACAGGCCGACAGCGGGAAGCGTCCTCATTGACGGCAAGCCGGTTACACTCGCCAATCCGGTTGCCGCGCGCGCTGCGGGCGTCGCCATGATCCATCAGGAATTGCAGCAGGTGCCGCGCCTCAGCGTCGCCCAGAACATGTTCCTCGGCCATCCGCTGACACGAGGCGGCATCTTCGTCGCCAGCAGAGAGCAGGAGCGCCGCGCCGCCGAGGCTCTTGCAGCCATCGACCCTTCCATCGATCCAGCCGCCCCGCTCGGCACCCTGAAGGTGGCGCAGCGGCAGATTGTCGAGATTGCCAGGGCATTGCTCGATCGCGCCCGCATCGTCGCCATGGACGAGCCGACATCGAGCCTGACGCCGAGCGAATTCGAACGGCTCGCGCAAGTCATTACAGGTTTGGCGCGCGATGGCGTCGCCGTCGTCTATGTCTCGCACAAGCTGGATGAGGTGTTCGGCATCTGCCGGCGCGCCACCATCATGCGCGACGGCGTCGTCGTCGATTCCGTCGATCTGAAAGACCTGTCGGAGAAAGCGGTCGTGGCGATGATGGTCGGCCGCGAACTGGCGCAGGAACACCATAATTCCCATGCCACGAACAAGGTCATGCTGAGCGCGCGTGGCCTCTCCTCGGCGACGAAGGTGCGCAACGTGTCGTTCGATCTGCATCGCGGCGAGGTGCTGGGGATTGCCGGCCTGGTCGGTTCCGGCCGAACTGAACTTTTGCGGCTCCTGGCCGGCGCCGATCGCGCCACGGCCGGCACCATTGCAATCGACGGCAAGGCGGCGCGCTTCGCCGGCCCGCGCGATGCGATTGCCGCCGGCATCGGCATGGTGCCGGAGGAGCGCAAGCGCGAAGGCATCGTGCCGCTGCGCTCGATCACCAGCAACATGGCGCTGGCCTCGATGAACGTATTCGCGCCGCGCGGCGTCATCGATCACACCAGGCTGAAACAGGTGGCGGTCGACAGGATGAGCCGCGTCAATCTGCGCCCGTTCCTGCTCGACCGGCCAATCCGCCTGTTCAGCGGCGGCAACCAGCAGAAGGCGATCATCGGCCGCTGGCTGGCCGCGGGAACGCGCATCCTCTTGTTCGACGAACCGACACGCGGCATCGATGTCGGCGCCAAGGCGGAGATCTATCATCTGATCGAGGAACTCGCCGCCGAGGGCCATGCCGTGATCGTCGTCTCCTCCGAACTCCCCGAAGTGATCCGGCTTGCCGACCGCGTGCTGGTCATGCGCGACGGCACGATCGCGGCCGAACTCCACAGAGACGATATCAGCGAACAGGCGATCGCGGCGCACGCCATCCCGCAAACGCAAACGCCGGCCGCGCAACAGGCAAGGCAGTAGGTGACGGATATGTCGGATACCACTCTGGTGCGGCCACGCGCCGAATTCCTGCGCGGCGTTTCCATGCGCGACGCCGGCACGCTGATCGGCCTTGTCGTGATCCTGGCAGTATTCGGCGCGCTGGTGCCCGGCTTCTTCGCCGAGCGCAACCTGATCAACATCCTGCAGCAGTCGAGCATCAATGCCTGTCTGGCGCTGGGCATGACGCTGGTCATCATCTCCGGTGGCATCGACCTGTCGGTCGGGCCGACGGCGGCACTCTCGGCCGTCATCTCGGCCTCTATGATGGTCGCCGGCGTGCCGTTTCCGTTGGCCATCGCCGCCGGCTTCGCCATTGGCCTTGCCTGCGGCCTCGTCAACGGCGTGCTCGTCGCCTATGTCGGGCTGCAGCCCTTCATCGTCACGTTGGGAACGCTCAGCACCTATCGGGCGCTGGCGCTGATCTACACCGGCGGCAATCCGGTCCTCGGCCTGCCCGCCGACTTTCGCGCCATCTTCAGCGGATCGCTGTTTGGACTGCCTCTGGCGGTCATCATCGTCGCCTGCGTGGCTGTCGTCGCCTGGGTGGTTTTGAAGAAGACGCCCTTCGGCGAATATCTGCTTGCCGTCGGCGGCAACGAGGAGGCGGCCTACATCGCCGGCGTGCCGATTGCCCGCACCAAGATCGCCGCCTACATGATCTCAGGCCTGCTGGCGGCGCTTGCCGCGCAGATCCTGGTCGGCCGGCTCGGCGCCGCCGAGCCCATCCTCGGCAATCTCTGGGAACTCGACGCCATCGCGGCTGCCGCCATCGGCGGCGCCTCGCTGATGGGCGGCAAGGGCAGCATCGTCGGCACCATCCTTGGCGCCGTCATCCTCGGCGCTATGCGCAACGGTTTGACGCTGATGAACGTCCAGTCCTTCTATCAGCTTCTGGCAACTGGTCTTATAATCCTCGCCGCGATGCTTATCGATCGCGTGACGAGGGGGCGTGGATGACCTTGAGCGGGCTGGACCTGAAAGCGGTAGGACCGCGGATCCGCATGATGATGCCGCATCTCACTCCGTTGGAGGCGAAGGTGGTGGAAACCGTCTTCGGCCGGCGCGGCTTCGACGAGAGCATTCCGCTGAAACAGATCGCCGAAGAGTCCGGCGTGTCCGAGGCGATGGTGGTCAAGATCGCCAAGAAGCTGGGCTTTTCCGGCTATCGCGACTTCCGCACCGCCGTCTATGAATACAGTCGCCTGCCGACCGCCGACATGCACCAGGAACTGTCATCCGACGACAGTTCGGCCGAGATCGTGCAAAAAGTCTTTCGCACCTCCATCCAGGCGCTGGAGGAGACGCTGGCGATCCTCGACATCGAGGATTTCGACCGGGCCGCCGAGCTGCTCTTCCGTGCCAAGAACCGGGATTTTTATGGCGTCGGCGGCTCGGCGCAGATCGCCCGCGATGTCTCGCACAAGTTTCTGCGCATCGGCATCCGCGCATCCGTCTATGACGATTCGCATATGATGCTGATGTCGGCCTCGCTGCTCGGCGGCGACGACATCGCCGTCGGCTTCTCGCATTCGGGCAACACGTCGGCCGTCATCGACGCCATCCAGCTGGCCCGCAAGAACGGTGCCCGCACGCTGGCCATCACCAACTACGACAACTCGCCGCTGGCTGCGGTCGCCGACATCGTGCTGTGCTCGACCGCGCAAGGCTCGCCGCTGATGGGCGAGAACGCAGCGGCGCGCATTGCCCAGCTCAACATCCTCGACGCGCTGTTCGTGGCGGTGGCCCAGCGCGACTACCAGGCGGCGGAGCGCAACCTCGGCCGCACCATGTCGGCGGTGACATCGAAACGAAAAGACCGGGGCTCATGACGACATCGCCGCTGGTCACCGTGTTCGGCAGCCTGCATTACGATATCATGGTCGACGCGCCCGACCGCCCGCGCAAGGGCGAGACGGTGACCGGCCATGCCTGGCACCCGAAATGCGGCGGCAAGGGCGGCAACCAGGCTGTCTCGGCGGCGCGGGCCGGCGTGCGCGCGGCGATGATCGGCGCCGTCGGCGACGATGATTTCGGGCGGGCGTTGCTGGCCAACCTCGATCGCGCCAAGGTCGACCACCGCTTCGTGCGGGTGGCCGCTGGCGCCGGCTCCGGCATGAGCGTGGCGATCTTCGACGCGGGCGGCGACTATGGCGCGGTGATCGTCTCGGGCAGCAATCTGACACTGGGCCATGCCGACATTGCCTCTGCTTCCGATGTGATGGTCCAAACGGCAGTGCTTTTGTTGCAGAACGAAGTGCCGGAAGCCGGCAACATTGCCGCCGCACGCGCCGTCAAAGCACGGCGCGGCCGCGTCGTGCTCAACGCGGCCCCCGCGCGCAAACTCTCCGACGAGTTGATCGCGCTGGTCGACATATTGGTGGTCAACGCGATCGAGGCTGAATTCCTGGCTGGCACAGCAGTGGTCGAGACGCTGGACGGGGCCGCGCAAGCCGCACGGCTGCTGGCCGATCTTTATCCGGTGGCGATTGTCACGGCGGGCGGCGAGGGCGTCGCCTGCTGCGACCAGACCGGCGAGGCCTTCGCGCTGCCGGCCGTCCCGGTCAAGGTCGCCAGCACGCATGGCGCCGGCGATGAATTCGTTGGCGCGCTGGCCGCGGGACTTGCCCGTGGGCAGACCATGCGGGCGGCCATCACCGCCGCCAACGCGGCTTCGGCCTTGCTGGTCTCGACGCCAGAGGCCGAGCGCGACGGCATCTGACAGGCTGGTTTCCGTCTTGCCAGACCGCCGCGGCCGCCGCCTATCCTTGCGGCCCCGCGCGAATTCCGCTAAGGCGCGCCTTTGTCGCCGGGGAACACGGACTTGGACGATCAACGCGCCGACGTCGCCATCATCATGGGCAGCCAGTCCGACTGGGCGACGATGCGCCATGCCGCCGAAACGCTGGAAGCACTCGGCATCCCGCACAAGCGGCTGATCATCTCCGCGCATCGCACGCCGGACCGGCTCTATGATTTCGCCAAGGGCGCCAAGGCAGCCGGTTATCAGGTGATCATCGCCGGCGCCGGCG
>NZ_RZOL01000454.1:0-4596 GCF_004022985.1 Mesorhizobium sp. M7A.F.Ca.ET.027.02.1.1
CCCGCAGATTGATGGCGCGCAGGCTGTCCTCGGAGGTGAACTGCCCGCCGACACGCACGCTGATGCGCTCCGGCCCGGACTGGATGACGCCGGACGGCGTGATCGCGTTCTGCGCCTGCAGGCTCGCCACGATCGCTTGCTGGTTGAGTCCGAGGGCGGCGATCTGGCGGGTCGAGAATTCGAGATAGATCGCCTCGTCCTGGGCGCCGACGAGGTCGACCTTGCCGGCGTTGGGCACGGTCAGGATTTTTGTTCTGGCGTCCTCGACATGGTCGCGCAACTGGCGCGGCGTCAGCCCGTCCGATGTGAAGGCGTAGATGTTGCCATAGACGTCGCCGAAGCGGTCGTTGAAGAAGGGTCCCTGCACCCCCTGCGGAAACTGCGCCGCGATGTCGTTGACCATGTTGCGCACCTGAATCCAGTTCGGCACGACATCGCGTGCCTTGGTGGTGTCCTTCAGGTTGACGAAGATGACGGTCTGGCCGGCCGTGGTGACGGACTTGGTGTAGTCGAGGCTGTCGAGTTCCTCGAGTTTCTTCTCGATACGGTCGGTCACCTGCTGCACGGTTTCCCTGACCGAGGCGCCCGGCCAGTTGGCCTGGATGATCATCGTCTTGATGGTGAAATTGGGGTCTTCTTCACGGCCGAGATTGAGGTAGGAGAACACGCCAGCCACGACGAAGACAAGCATGAAATACCAGACCATGGAGCGGTGGTTGAGCGCCCAGTCGGAGAGATTGAAGCCTTTCATGAGGCCCCTCCCTCGGGCACTGTCACCTTCTGGCCTTCGCTCAGGCTGTGGACGCCCGCCGTGACAACACGCATGCCGGCCTCCAGCCCCTCGGCCACCGTGAAGGTGCCGCCATTCTTCGACGCGACCTTTATGTCGCGTGCGTTCACGCTGGATGTCTGCGGGTCGACGATCCACACTTTCGCGGCACCATTCTTTTCGAACAGCGCCGACATGGGCAGTTCTATCGTCGGTGCCACCTTGGTCACGCGGGTCGCCGTCACCGTCGAGCCGAGCCGGAAGGCCTGTGGCGGATCCGTGAGCGTCAGCTTGACGCGCCGCGTGCGGGTCGAGCCCTCGGATTGCGGTGCGATCTCGCGCAGCTTGGCCCCGGTCTGGATCGTCGGCAGCGACTGCAGGATCACCTGGAAGGGCGTGCCGGCCTCAAGATCACCGGTCAATTGATCGGGAATGTCGACCACCGCCTCGCGCAGGTCCGAACGCGCCACGGTGACGACGGTCTGGCCGGGCGAGACCGTCTGGCCAACTTCGGCGCCGACCGCGGTGACGACACCGTCGAAATCAGAGAACAGCCTGGCATAGCCGAGCTGTTCCTGCGATTTGGCAAGCGAAGCCTTGGCCCGCTCGACACCTGCCTCCGCAGCTTTGCGCGCCTGCTGCGCGGCATCGAAGACAGCTTGCGTGGCGTTGGCCGAGGCGAGCAACTGGCGCTGCCGTTCCTCGCTGGCGGCGGCGTTGGCGAGCTGCGCCTCGGCATTGGACAGTTCCGCCTTGGCCGCCTGGAGGCCCAACTCCAGTGCGGTCGGATCCAGTGCCGCTATCGTCGTGCCCTTGCTGACGATGTCGCCGACCTGGACGTCGCGCGAGACGACCCGGCCAAGCAGGCGGAAGGCCAGGTCGGCGCTGACCTGCGGTTCGACGGATCCGACAAAACCGAAGATTTGCGTGGTGCGCGGCTCGATCACCATCGACAGCACCGGTCGGACGATCTCGGGCGGCTTTTCCTCCGACTTGGAGCAGGACGCCAGCGCGCCGAGCATGAGCACGCCGAGCAGGATGCGTGGCGTCCGGCTCATTGGCCCGCTCCCGATATCTCGATCGTCTGTCCAGGGCTGAGCAGCTGTCCTCCAGCGGTGACGACGCTCTGGCCCGCGTCCAGCCCCTTGGCGATCACGACCGTGCCCGAATTGAACGCCAGCACTTCGACCAGCGCCATCGTCACTGCCTTGGTCGAGGGATCGACGATCCAGACCGCCGGCTTGCCGCCGCTGGACGTCAGCGCCTGCCAAGGCAGCAGGATCGCCTTCGCCGGCTTGGCGCTTACCGTGCCGATGACGGCTGCCCCAAGCGGCATGCCGGCGGGCGTGTCGGGAATGGCGATTTTGACCCGGATCGAGCCCGAAGCCGGGTCGACCGCAGGCGAGATTTCGCGGACCTTGCCCGTCGCCCTGACCTGCGGATCGGACAACAGCGTGATCGTCACCGCAGGCGACGCCGGTGCCTTGGCGATCAGCGTCTCCTGCACGTTGAACACGGCGTCGCGGTCACCGTCCTCGGCGACGGTGAAGACGGTTTGCGCGGCTTGCACCACTTGGCCGGTTTCGACTTGGCGGGCGGTAATCACGCCGGCGGCACCGGCCTTGAGCTCGGTGAAGGACAGGTTTTGCTGGGCGTTGGAGAAAGCGCTCTGCGCGGCTTCGACGCTGCCTTGTGCCACCTTCAGGGCCTGGTCCGCGGCGTCATAATCGCGCCTGGTGGTAAAACCCTGGGCGAGCAGCGTCTTCTGCCGTTCGAAGGCGGCGGCGGACTGGGTCAATTGCGCCTGCGCCGCGTCGAGATCGGCCTGCGCCGAGCGCAAATCGGATTCCTGCTCCTGCGGATCGATCCGGGCGAGCACCGTGCCTTGATCGACATGCTGGCCGACATCGACAAACCGTTCGGCGACGCGACCGCCGACCCGGAACGACAGATTGTTCAGCGTGCGCGCCGCGATCACCCCGGTCAGCGAGGTCCTTGGCGCATAGTCGGCCATCGCCACCGTTTCGGTGCGCACGATGATCTGCAGTTTCTTGTCCACCGCTTCCTGCTTCTGACAGCCGACCAAAAGCAGCGCAGCCGTGCAGGCGAAAAGCGCCGGGGCGGCTGGAAAAGACAAAAGACCGGGAGCTTGGACCGATGGCTGCGAGACGGGCGAAGTCACGTTCCTGCTCATGGGCTCCCCCGGCCGCGGGCCGCCCGCTGAGCGCGATGCCTCGTGGACATCCAGAGGATAGTCGATCCCCGGGAAAAGGAAACCGGTCTCGTACGTGTATCGCCTGACTGGTTAAGCGCCGGATCTGCCCACCGCAGGCCCAATCGCCTGCCGGTGGTGCCGACTTGAGGAAAACGTGAAATAAGGTCAGAAGACGTCTCAACGGCATCAAACAGGACGGGCGCCGGCCCGGTGAGGATACGATGAAGAATTCAGCCATTTCCGAACGCAAGAACCAATCGATTTCCCGCGGCGTCGGCATGACCACGCAGATCTATGCCGACCGGGCTGAAAATTCGGAAATCTGGGATGTCGAGGGGCGTCGCTATATCGATTTCTCCTCGGGCATCGCCGTGGTCAACACCGGGCATCGCCATCCCAGGGTGATCGAGGCGGTCAAGGCACAGCTCGACCGCTTCACCCACACCTGCCACCAGGTGGTGCCCTATGAGAGCTATGTGCGCCTGGCCGAACGGCTGAACGGCATGCTGCCCGGCAAGTTCGAGAAGAAGACGATCTTCGTCACCACCGGGGCGGAGGCGGTAGAGAACGCGATCAAGATCGCCCGCAATGCCACCGGCCGTCAGGCGGTCATCGCCTTCGCCGGCGGCTTCCATGGCCGCACCTTCATGGGCATGGCGCTGACCGGCAAGGTCGTGCCCTACAAGGTCGGCTTCGGCGCCATGCCGGGCGACGTCTATCATGCGCCGTTCCCGGTGCCGCTGCACGGTGTCTCGGTCGCCGACTCGCTGGCCGCGCTCGACCGGCTGTTCAAGGCCGATGTCGATCCGGCCCGCGTCGCAGCCATCATCATCGAGCCGGTTCAGGGCGAAGGCGGTTTCTACGACGCGCCGCGTGACTTCCTGGTTGCGCTGCGCAAGCTTTGCGACCAGCACGGCATGCTGCTGATCGCCGACGAAGTGCAGACCGGCTTTGCCCGCACCGGCAAGATGTTTGCGATGGATCACCATGAGGTGGCCGCAGACATCACCACCATGGCCAAGAGCCTGGCCGGCGGTTTCCCGCTGGCCGCGGTCACCGGCCGCGCCGAAATCATGGATGCGCCCGGCCCCGGCGGGCTCGGCGGCACCTATGGCGGCAGCCCGATCGGTGTTGCCGCCGCGCACGCCGTGCTCGACGTGATCGAGGACGAAAACCTGTGCGACCGCGCCAACACGCTGGGCGCCAGACTGAAGCAGCGGCTGCAGTCGATCCGTGACGACGTGCCCGAGATAGTCGACATCAGAGGCCTCGGCTTCATGAATGCGGTCGAGTTCAACGACGTCAAGAAGGGCCTGCCGTCGGCTGAGATCGCCAATGCGATCCGGTTGAAGGCGCTCGACAAGGGCCTGATCCTGCTGACCTGCGGTGTCTACGGCAACGTCATCCGCTTCCTGGCGCCGATCACCATCCAGGACGAAGTCATGAACGAAGCACTCGACATCCTGGAAAGCTCGATCCGCGAAGTCTGCGCCGCCTGAACTTCTACCTCCCCCTTGTGGGGAGGTCGGGCCGAAGGTCCGGGTGGGGCTTGGCGCCCACCCCCACCCCGCTGCTTCGCAGCGACCCTCCCCACAAGGGGGTGGGTAAGCGG
>NZ_RZOL01000455.1:0-4576 GCF_004022985.1 Mesorhizobium sp. M7A.F.Ca.ET.027.02.1.1
ATCGCCAAGCGCCTTGCGATAGACCCCGGAAATGGTCTGTACCGTGGCGACGTGGCGCCCAAACGCCCTTTCCAACGCGAATGAAATCTCGCCGACCGTGGCATTGGCGCGCGCGGCTCGGATGGCGAATTCCAGCAGGTTTTCATTGCCTTGCGCGGCACGGGTCAGCGCATCGAGTGCGCTTTCGACGGCGGCGACGTCGCGCGTCCCCTTCAGCCGTTGCAGCTTCGACAATTGCCGGGCCCTGACCTCGGCATTGTCGATCTTCAGCACGTCGACCTCGATGTCGGTCTCAGGCCGATGGGCGTTGACGCCGACCAGCATCTGCTCGCCGGAATCGATCCGCGCCTGCGTGCGCGCGGCGGCTTCCTCGATGCGCAGCTTGGGAATGCCCTGTTCGGTCGCCGCCGCCATGCCGCCGAGCGCCTCGACCTCCTCGATATGGGCAAGAGCGCGCGCCGCCAGATCATGCGTCAGCCGTTCGAGATAGGCCGAACCGCCCCACGGGTCGATGATGCGCGTGGTGCCGGATTCCTTTTGCAGGATGAGCTGGGTGTTGCGGGCGATCCGCGCCGAGTGGTCGGTCGGCAGCGCCATCGCCTCGTCGAAGGAATTGGTGTGCAGCGACTGGGTGTGGCCCTGCGTTGCCGCCATCGCCTCGATCATGGTGCGGACAATGTTGTTGTAGGGATCCTGCGCTGTCAGCGACCAGCCAGAAGTCTGGCAATGGGTGCGCAGCGACAGCGAGCGCTCGTCGTTGGGCGAAAAATTCTTCTGCATCAGGGTCGCCCACAACAGGCGCGCGGCCCGCAGCTTGGCGACTTCCATGAAGAAATTCATGCCGATGGCCCAGAAGAAGGACAGGCGAGGCGCAAAGCGGTCGATGTCGAGGCCCGCCGCGACGCCGGCGCGGGCATATTCGATGCCATCGGCGATCGTGTAGGCGAGCTCAAGGTCGGCCGTCGCGCCGGCCTCCTGCATGTGATAGCCGGAGATCGATATCGAATTGAACTTCGGCATGTTCTTCGATGTGTATGAGAAGATGTCCGACACGATCCGCATCGAAGGCTTTGGCGGATAGATGTAGGTGTTGCGGACCATGAACTCCTTCAAAATGTCGTTCTGAATGGTCCCGGCGAGATCCCTCTGTGCAACGCCCTGTTCTTCCGCGGCGACGATGTAAAGCGCCATGATCGGCAGCACCGCGCCGTTCATCGTCATCGATACCGTCATCTCGTCGAGCGGAATGCCGTCGAAGAGCTGCCGCATGTCGAGGATGGAATCGATGGCAACGCCCGCCATGCCAACATCGCCGGCAACGCGCGGGTGGTCGCTGTCATAGCCGCGATGCGTGGCGAGATCGAAGGCGACCGACAGCCCCTTCTGGCCGGCGGCAAGGTTGCGCCGGTAAAAGGCGTTGGAATCTTCGGCCGTCGAGAAACCGGCATATTGCCGGATGGTCCAGGGCTGCTGGACATACATGGTTGGGTAAGGGCCGCGCACGAAGGGCGGCAGCCCCGGATAGGTGTCGAGATGCGGCAGCCCCTTGAGATCGCTTTGATTGTACAGATGCTTGGCAATGAGCCCTTCCGGCGTGGTCCGCTGGCCTTTGACCTCGACAGGCGTGCGGCGTGGCGGGATCCAGCCGATCTGGCCGAAGTCCGGGATCAAGAGCCGGCTCCGATCGATTGGTCGATGCGGACTGGAAACAGCGGCTCGCAAACGGCAACGCCTTCGGTGAGGGCCGGTCGCCGTTCCGCCGCCAGCGTCTCGACGGGGCGTTCGTGTTTCGATGGATAGAGCGTGGTGCCGATAATGGCCCGTTGGCCTGCGCGGTAAGCTGCATTGCGCTGCTCCGCCGCTGCGTGGACGCGCTTCTGGATGTGTCCGTCCTGAAGGCTGGACAGGACACCGCCCTCGGCTTCGATCGTCTGCAACTCCGCCCAGGCCAGTTCGCACAATTCCGCGGTCAGCGCTTCCACAGCGCCGGAACCATAGGCGGGATCGGTGACATGATCGATATGGCTTTCATTGGCCATGATCAGCTGCGTGTTGCGGGCAACACGACGGGCAAAACCCGCCGGCAGACCGTGCGCGATCGTGTGCGGCAGGATGGAGATCGAATCGGCGCCGCCGCACGCCGCGGCAAAGCATGCAATGGTGGTGCGCAGGATGTTGGTCTCCGGGTCCATCGCCGTCATCATGCGAAACGACGTCTCGGCATGGATACTGGCCGTGGATGTCGGGATCGAACAAGCCTCCTGCACCCGCGCCCAGAGCCTGCGCAGCGCCCGCATCTTGGCTATCGACAGCAACTGGTCCTGGTCGACGCTGAGTGCAAAACCGATATGAGGTGCGGCATAGACAAGCGGCTGCCGCGCCGTCTCGAACATTCTGAGGTAGGAGACAGCCGAAGCCAGCATGATACCAAGTTCCTGCGCTTCCGTGGCGCCGGCATTGTGGAACACGCGCCCGTCAGCTTCCAGCAGCACGCCCGGAACGCCCATCGCGAAGAAATGCGCCAGCGACTGCGGCATGGAGGCCCGCAGCGCCTCGATCGACATGCGCAGCCGACCGGTTCCCGCGAAGATCGCTGCTGGATCGATGCCGAAGGAGAGGTTGAGTTTTGCCGGGTCCGACCGCCGCTTGCTCAGGAAAGCGACCAGCCAGTCGGCCACGGCGCGGCTCCAGGGATGGGCGTCGATGCGAACCTGGATGCGGTTGAGCGGTATGCCGTCAAGCACCGCCTCCAGCGCCTCCGCTGTTCTCGGCAAGCCGTAGCCGAACGCGTTCGGCGCCCCCTCGAAGACCAGCGACAATCCCGTGGCACCCTGTGCCACATCCTCCAGCGCTTGGCTTTTGGCGCGGTTGGTGTCGGGATCGTCGACTCGCTGGCTGACGATCCATGGCGATTTCGGGTTTGCGCGTACGATCGGTTCCGCCGCGGTGCTGCGGTCGTAGAGCGGTTCGATACGGATGTTGTCGTCGCTGTGCGAGACCAGCCTTTCCTCGAAGGAAGCGCCTGCCAAAGCCTTTTCCGCCAAGGCGAGCCATCGCTGGCGCTCGATGTTTTCGGGTTCCACGTCCTGGATCAAGGCTCCGGCGCCCATCCGTCCTCCTCGTTTCATGCGGCCGCACCAGCCGGGAGCGGTCCAGTCTACGGTCCCTGGTCCGATATCGCAATGCAATGCGCTTCCAGTGACCGGATTCGATCCATCAGATATAGGTCAATCCGCGTGGACGACGATTGCCAAACAGCGGCAAAATCCGCAAGCTCCAAAAACCCGATTTGAACGAATGGGGCGATTTGGGCGAATGGCCCGGATTTGGACGAATGGCCCCGATTTGGACGAATGGCCCCGATTTGGACGAATGGCCCCGATTTGGACGAATGGCATTGTCGCTGTGCAATGGCCTCACTATACCTGCGGCAAGGCCACTGGCTTTAGACACATCAGTTTGCGGAGACCGGACATATGGCTGACGACACCAGTATTTTCATCGGCGCCAGCCGCAAGCCCGACGACAGCTATCAGCGTGCCGAGCAGCTGTTGCTACGATATGGGAATCGTCATGGCTTGGTGACAGGCGCCACCGGTACCGGCAAGACAGTCACCTTGCAGATCCTGGCCGAAGGATTTTCCAACGCCGGCGTACCTGTGTTCTGCGCCGACATCAAGGGGGATCTGTCGGGTATCGCGATGATGGGCACGGCACAGGATTTCCTCGTCAAGCGGGCCGAACAGGTCAAGCTCGATCCTTATGGCTTCCAGGAATTCCCCGTCATCTTCTGGGACTTGTTCGGCGAACAGGGTCACCCGATCCGCGCCACGGTCTCGGAAATGGGGCCGTTGTTGCTGTCGCGCCTGATGAACCTGACCGAGGCGCAGGAAGGCATCATGAACATCGCCTTCCGCCTGGCTGACGAGGAAGGCCTGCTGCTGCTCGACATGAAGGACCTGCAGGCGCTGCTCGCCAACATCGCCGAGCGCGCCGACGAGATCGGCTCACGCTATGGCAACGTGACGAAGCCATCGGTCGGGGCTATCCAGCGCACGCTGCTGGTCCTGGAGCAGCAGGGGGCCGCAAACTTCTTCGGCGAACCGGCACTGCGTATCGCCGATATCATGCGCACCACCCGCGATGGACGCGGCGCCATCAGCGTGCTTGCCGCCGACAAGCTGATGATGAATCCGCGGCTCTACGCGACCTTCCTGCTATGGCTGATGTCGGAACTGTTCGAGGTGCTGCCGGAAGTCGGCGACCCCGACAAGCCGAAGCTGGTGTTCTTTTTCGACGAGGCGCATCTTCTGTTCGACGAAGCACCCAAGGTGCTGATCGATCGCGTCGAACAAGTGGTCCGACTGATCCGCTCGAAGGGCGTCGGCGTCTATTTCGTCACGCAGAACCCGTTGGATATCCCTGAAAAAGTCCTGGCCCAGCTCGGCAATCGCGTCCAGCACGCGCTGCGCGCCTATACGCCGCGTGAACAGCAGGCGGTGAGGACGGCGGCCGAAACGTTCCGGCCAAATCCCGATTTCGACTGCATGACCGCCATTACCCAGCTTGCCACGGG
>NZ_RZOL01000456.1:0-4557 GCF_004022985.1 Mesorhizobium sp. M7A.F.Ca.ET.027.02.1.1
ATCAAGTACAATGCCGGCAATGGCGGCCCGGCGCCCGAAAAGCTGACCGACGCGATGTTCGAGAAAACCAAGACGATCTCAAGCTTCAAGATCGCCGATATCGATCCGATCGACATCGACACAACAGGCACGGTCAAGGCCGCCGGCATGACGGTCGAGATCATCGACCCGGTCGCCGACTATGCCGAACTGATGGAAAGCCTGTTCGATTTCGATGCCCTGCGCAAACTGTTCAAATCCGGCTTCCGCATGCGCTTCGACGCCATGCACGCGGTGACCGGCCCCTACGCCAAGGAGATCCTGGAAAATCGGCTCGGCGCGCCCAACGGCACCTGCCGCAATTTCAAGCCGCTGCCGGATTTCGGCGGCCATCACCCGGATCCGAACCTCGTCCATGCCAAGCACCTCTATGACGAGATGATGGGACCGGACGCGCCGGATTTCGGCGCTGCCTCGGATGGCGACGGCGACCGCAATCTGATCATCGGCAAGGGCATTTTCGTTACCCCGTCGGATTCAGTTGCCATGCTCGCCGCCAATGCCCGCCTGGCGCCCGGCTACAAGGCCGGTTTGAAGGGCATCGCCCGCTCGATGCCGACCAGTGGCGCTGCCGACCGCGTCGCTGAAAAACTCGGCATCGCCCTCTATGAGACGCCGACCGGCTGGAAGTTCTTCGGCAATCTGCTGGATGCCGACATGGCGACGATCTGCGGCGAGGAGAGTGCGGGCACCGGCTCCAACCATGTCCGCGAAAAGGACGGCCTATGGGCGGTGCTTTTGTGGCTCAACATCCTTGCCGCGCGCGGCGAAAGCTGCAAGCAGATCGTCACTGAGCACTGGGCGACCTACGGTCGCAACTACTATTCGCGGCACGATTATGAAGAGGTTGAGAGCGACCGCGCCAACGCATTGGTCGACGAACTGCGCGCCAAGCTCGGCGCGCTGCCGGGTACCAGCGTGCGCGGCATGAAAATCGCCAGCGCGGACGATTTTGCCTATCGCGATCCGGTCGACGGTTCGATCAGCGAGCATCAGGGCATCAGGGTGCTGTTCGAAGGTGGTTCGCGGGTCGTCTTCCGCCTCTCCGGCACCGGCACGTCGGGCGCGACGCTGCGCGTCTACATCGAACGTTACGAGCCGGACAAATCGAGGCACGACCTCGACACCCAGGCCGCCCTTGCCGATCTGATAGCCGCAGCCGATGATATTGCCGGGATTCACAGCCATACCGGCCGCCCCAAGCCAAGCGTGATTACTTGAGGGTGGCGGTTCGCGCTTTCCCTTCTCCCCTTGTGGGGTTCGAAGGACGGGGCGAGACCCGTGGCTCGCCCCAGGGCGGTGGATCGGCGCGTAGCGCCGAGACGATTGAGGGGTGCGCGAAGGATCGCTGTCCTTGCCAAGCTGGAACACCCCTCATCCGTCGCCTTCGGCGACACCTTCTCCCACAAGGGGCGAAGGGGGAGACTGCATGACCCAGCTCGGCGCCACCGTCACCCGCGAAGGCATCCGCTTTGCCGCTTGGTCGCAGGCGGCCCGTCGGCTTTGGGTCTCGATCTTCGACGAGCAGGGCAACCGGGAAATCGAACGGCTCGAACTGCAGCCGGAAGGTGAGGGCGTCCATGCGCTGTTCATTGCGGGCCTTGGCCAGGGCATCCGCTACGGCTTTCGCGCCGATGGCGACTACGCGCCGGAACGCGGACTGTGGTTCGATCCCGCCAAGCTCCTGACCGATCCATATGCCGTCGAGATCGACAGGTCCTATGTCTATGACTGGCGGCTGGCCCAGCGCCGGGGCGAGGGCGCCGATACCGCGCCGCTGATGCCGAAGGCGATTGCCGCTGCGCTGCCGAAGCCGGTGCAGGCTGCCCCGCCGCTATTCCAGCCGGGCGGCCTTATTTACGAAGTGCCGGTGCGCGCCTTCACCATGCTGCATCCGGACATTCCCGAAAAATTGCGCGGAACAGTCGCCGCACTTGCTCACCCGGCGGTTATCGAGCATCTGAAAGAACTGGGGGTTGACGCGGTCGAACTGATGCCGGTGACCGCGTCGATCGACGAGCGACATTTGCCGCCGCTCGGGCTGCGCAACGCCTGGGGCTACAATCCCGTGACTTTCATGGCCCTCGATCCGCGTTTGGCGCCAGGCGGCATCATGGAGTTGCGAAACACGGTCGCCGTGCTGCGAGAGGCTGGCATCGGCGTCATCCTCGACCTCGTCTTCAACCACACCGGCGAGAGCGACTGGCTTGGCCCGACGTTGTCGCTGCGCGGCCTGGACAACCAGGCCTACTACCGGCACTCATCAGACGGCGGGCTGGCCAACGATACCGGCACCGGCAACACGGTCGCTTGCGATCATCCTGTCGTCCAGGAGATGGTCCTCGACACGCTTAGCCATTTCGTCAGGGATGCCGGCGTCGACGGCTTCCGCTTCGACCTGGCGCCAATTCTGGGCAGGGTTGAAGGAACATTCGATGCCGAGGCGCCGATGCTGAGAGCGATGCGCGACGACCCGCTGCTGGCCGATCGGGTGTTGATCGCCGAGCCGTGGGACATCGGTTCCGACGGCTATCAGCTCGGTAATTTTCCGCCGCCATTCCTCGAATGGAACGACAAGTATCGCGATGACGTCAGGCGCTTCTGGCGCGGCGACGCCGGCATGGTCGGTGCGCTGGCGACCCGGCTTGCCGGTTCGTCCGATGTGTTCGCAACGAACAGGCAAAACGCCAGTCGGACCGTCAATTTCATCGCCGCCCATGACGGAATGACGCTCGCCGATATCGTGCGCTACGAGCGCAAGCACAACGAAGCCAATGGCGAGCAGAACCGCGACGGTCACAATGAAAACCTGTCCTGGAACAGCGGCGTCGAAGGGGATGCGGACGATCCGGCCGTATGGGAGTCTCGCCAGAACGATCAGTGCGCGCTGCTCGCCACGCTGTTTGCCTCGCGCGGCACCATCATGCTGACCGCAGGCGACGAGTTCGGCCGTACCCAGCAGGGCAACAACAACGCCTATGCGCAGGACAACGAGATCACCTGGCTCGACTGGGCCGGCCGCGACCAGGCGCTGGAGCGCTACACGGCGGAACTCTCGAGGCTGCGCCGGTCGATGCCGGCGCTTTCCGACACAAGCTTCCTCACTGGCCAGCCACCGGCAGGTTCGGAGATACCGGACGTCGCATGGCTGACCGAGACAGGCGCGCCGCTCGACGAACAGAGCTGGCAGGATCCGCAGCGGTACCGCCTGGTCATGATCCTGGCCGCCGAGGATGACCGCCGTCTTGCGGTGCTTATCAACGGCGATCGCCGGGCCTGCATGTTCACCTTGCCTGAGCGAGACGGATTCTTCTGGGCTCCAGCCATCGAAGCGCCGGATGCGGCGGACAGCTCGCGACCGATATCGGGACGGGCGGTGATCTTCATGATCGAACGAGCGCAAGCCGGCACAGGGGAGAAGCGCGATGGCGGCGAGTGACAAGACCGGATGGTGGCGCGGTTGCGTCATCTACCAGATCTATCCGCGCTCCTACCAGGACACGACCGGCAACGGCAGCGGCGATCTCGCGGGTATCACGTCGAGGCTCGCCCATGTCGCCTCGCTTGGTGTCGACGCCGTCTGGCTGTCGCCTTTCTTCAAGTCGCCGATGGCCGATATGGGCTACGACGTGTCGGATTACTGCGATGTCGATCCGGTGTTCGGCACGCTCGAAGATTTCGATGCGCTGGTCGCCGAGGCGCATCGTCTCGGCCTGAAGATCGTCATCGACCAGGTGCTGTCGCATTCGTCCGACAAGCACGACTGGTTTGTCGAAAGCCGCGCCAGCCGCGATAACCCCAAGTCGGACTGGTATGTCTGGGCCGATACCAAGCCCGATGGCGGCGCGCCCAACAACTGGCTCTCGGTGTTCGGTGGCCCGGCCTGGGAATGGGATTCGACCCGCCGGCAATACTACATGCACAACTTCCTAGCCTCGCAGCCCGACCTGAATTTCCACAACCCGGAGGTCCAGGACGCGCTTCTCGACACGGTGCGCTTCTGGCTGGAGCGGGGCGTCGACGGTTTCCGGCTCGATACGGTCAATTACTATGTCCATGACCGCTGGCTGCGCAGCAATCCGCCCCTGGCGTCGAGCGTCGCCGGCACTAACAGCGAGACCAACACCTACCTCTACCAGGAGCATCTGTTCGACAAGACGCAGCCGGAAAACCTGGCGTTCCTGCGCCGCTTCAGGACGCTGCTCGATGAATATGACGACCGCGCCGCGGTCGGCGAAATCGGTGATGAAGGCCGCTCGCTGCAGACGCTCGCCGCCTACACGTCAGGCGGCGACAAGCTGCATATGTGTTACACCTTCGACCTGCTCGGTCCGCAGTTCTCGGCCGCGCATGTGCGTGGCTGCGTCGAAGCCTTCGAAGCGGCCGTTTCCGACGGCTGGGTCTGCTGGGCGTTCTCCAACCATGACGTGGTGCGCCATGTCAGCCGCTGGACAAGGCCGGGCAGCGATCCCGACGCGGTCGCAAGATTCTCGATCATGCTGTTGTCCTGCCTGCGCG
>NZ_RZOL01000457.1:0-4548 GCF_004022985.1 Mesorhizobium sp. M7A.F.Ca.ET.027.02.1.1
ACAGGAAACTGGTTCGCCGCAGCGCCGCGCCAACCCAACCGCTTGGCGCTGCCGCGAACCCATCATAAGGGGGAAAACTGTTACCTATCTATCCGGTTCAAACTGTTACCCATCTATCGGCTGGACACTGGCCGCGACGCCGGCATTCTTCCCGCAACGCTGGAGATTGGCGAAATCGCCGATGACAGCACCCCTCTCCCCGTCACTATACGGGGAGAGGATGCCGGCAGGCAGGTGAGGGGCGGCGCAGACGCTGGCCATTATGAACGGTCGCTGTGACGCTGTAGGATTATCCGGGTGGATCCTGGCGTCACGAGCCTGGAATCTTCGAAGACTGTTCCTCTTGCACGCCAACGATCTCCCTATATTCCCGCACTTCGCCATCGAGCCCGCGCAGCCGCCAGCTCTCCCCCTGCCTGCCCTCGACATGACAGGGCCCGATCGGCACCTTGCCGCCGCCTTCCGGCAGGTCGAGCACATAGACGGGGTTGCAGATGCCCGACAGCCGCGCCCGCAGCGCTTCAGTCAGCGCCTGTCCCTGCGCGATCGTCGTGCGCCGGTGCGCCATGCCGCGCGCGAGGTCGCCATGGTGCAGGTAGTAGGGTTTGACGCCGAGGCGGTACATCAGCTCGCGGCAGAGCTCCTCCAGCGCCTCGATGCTGTCGTTGACACCCTTGAGCAAAACGCTCTGGTTGAGCAGCACGAACCCGGCTTGCCGAAGCGTGCGGCAGGCCACCTCGGTGGCGCCGGTGATTTCACGCGCGTGATTGAAATGGGTGACGACAGTGACCATCAGCCGGCCCTGCAGCGCCGCGACGAGCCCTGATGTAATGCGCGACGGCAGCACCACCGGCACGCGCGTATGGATGCGCAGCAGCCGTACATGGGGGATCGCTTCTATGCGCGCGAAGATTTCGGCCAGCGCCTTGTCGGGCAGCGACAGCGGATCGCCGCCGGTCAGGATCACCTCGCGGATTTCGGGGTGGTCCGCGATATAGGCCAGCGCCGGCTCCAGCGCCTCATGCGTATAGCCACGACCGATCGAGGTCAGCGATTCCTTGCGGAAGCAGAACCGGCAATAGACCGCGCATTGATAGGTCGGGAACAGCAGCACCCGGTCGGCATGGCGGTGCGTCAATCGCGGCACCGGGCTGAAGTCATGGTCGGCGATCGGATCGTCGAGCTCGCCTTCCACCTCCTCCAGTTCTTGCGGAGAGGGGATGACCTGCGCCCGGATCGGATCGGCCGGGTCGTTCCAGTCGATCAGGTCGAGATAGGCTTTGGGCGCGCGCACCTTGTGGTTCACCGCCGCGGCCTGGGCGGCTGCGCGCTCGGCTGGGGACAACGGGAGGGACGCCAGGTCGCGCACGTGGCGCACGCCGGCGCGGACGTCCGCCTGCCAGGCGGTGTCGGGATCGGCGGCGCGTGCATTGTGGAGGTTGGTATCTGAAGTCATCAGGGTTCTCGGGGGGGGGCAGTTTCTGGCGGAGCTATCGGCCGGATGGCCATGCGGGTCAACCTTCTGGGGTGGTCGCCGCCATCAAATCAACCGCCTGCAAATCCGTAGGTATTTAGCCAAAATGGCACTATTCTGCGCAGTCTGGGCTTCAGGGAAAACGAATGGACTTCAGCACAGGCCATGGTTACCTGCTCATCGGCGGCCTCATCCTGGTCGGTACTGGGCTGCTCATCCTGTCGCTGATCGTCAATCTGCGCGTCGCCCACAGTGTGCGCGACGACGTGCGCCATCGCGAAAAGCTGCTGGAATACCACCGCAACATCTTCTCGCAGTTGGGCGTGATCCTGATCGGCATCGGCGTGTCGCTGTTCATCTTCTTTTTCCAGCAGAATTACCAAGACCAGCGCAGACGCGAAGCGGATCTTCAGCAGGTTCTAGCCAAGCTGGCGGCGCGCATCGCTCGCGGCGCTCCCCTCGTCGAGTCACTTGGCGAATTCGACGCGCTGCTGGATGACGGCGGGGCCTATATTAGTCCCGAACTTGGTGGAACCAACGCCGCCATCGGCGCGCAGGGAGCGGAGCTTGGCAAGCAGATCCGCGAAATCCTGCTGGTTGAGCGCGACGTCGACATCCGGGACTTCGACATCCTCAACCTGTCGCGCGATTTCGAGTCGTCGTTCGTCGTCAACGAGCTCGATCCGACGCTATGGTTCGACATCGTGCGCGACGAGAGCGAGATCAAATATGCCATCACCCAACTCACCCTCGACTACAAGGACCTGCAGGATGCGATCGGCGGCGAGCCGATCGAGGTTGCGATCGCCAATCCTGAAACGGAGCGCAAGATCAAGCACGAGGTGCTCGACATCTTCTACGATGCTGACCTCTTGCGCCAGCGCAGCAGGCGATTTCTTGGCCGCGCGTGCTGGCTTCTCAGCCACGGACGCAGCTTTGTCAGTCTTGCACCGGTCGACGCGATCGAAGCCGATGCGAGGTCACATCAGGAATGGATAGACAGGTCGAAGCCCTTGCTGGCGCAGACGAAATCGGGCAACGGCGATTGCTTCAAACTGCTCCGATACGGCCCCGCATCCTGACTCCCGGCGGCACCCTTCGATTTGGAAGTCAGTCCCCCACACGTTGCAGCGTGCCGAGATGATTGTCGTCGAGAAAACCTACGGTCATGGCCGACGCCTTGTCGTCAGCGCCGACCACAAAACTTACACCCGAGGGGCTATCCGGCGTCTCCGCGTCGGGGAAGGTCAGGAAAAGGTCACCGTCGAAATGCCTCAATGAGTAGGACCGGCCGGCGGCCGGGCCTACCCTGAGCACAAGGTGGTCTCCCGCTTCCGACACAATCGCGTCGCCGATGAAGTCGTTGGCGTACCGGCCGGCATAGACACTGCCCGGCGCGGCTGGCCGTGGCGGAGACGGCGGCGCGGCATAGGCGGCCTTGGCCGCCGCGACCGCCGGACCGAACAGGCCCGCATAGATATCATTCCACGCCTTGACCCAGTCCTTCTCGACGTTACCGTCGAAGACGAGATCGGCGAAGCTGTCGGACAATCCCTCCGGCAGGCCAGTCGGAAAGGCGTTGGCGACGATGACGATGCCCAGCTTCTCCTTTGGGAAGACTGTCACCAGGGTACGTGCGCCGACGCTGAAGGCGCCGGCGTGGCCCCAGCTCAGGCCGTGTCGGCCGAATTCGACATTCCAGCCGAGGCCGTAGAACGATGCGCCGCCGGAGACGGGGTTGTTGCCGCGCGCTATCAGCGGAACATGCGTCTGGCTTAGCGCATCGGCGGCAATCAGTGTCTTGCCTGCATAAACGCCGTTGCCGAGGATGAGGCGCACCCATTGCGAGAGGTCACGTGCCGTAGAGCTGACGCCGCCGGCGGGCGCCTGCGCATCCGGATTGCGCTCTATCCTCGCGGCCCAGGCGCCATCAACCTTGACGTGAAGCGCGGCGCGGTTGGTTTGCTTGACGAAGTCCGAATGACGGGAACTGGTCGAGGCCATGCCAAGCGGACGGTAGAGCTTCTCCTCGGCGACCTCCTCCCAGGGCTTTCCTGTCGGTGTCGCGGCTGCCACGGCACCCTCTGTCAATCCGAAATTGCTGTAGGCATACCCGGCGCGAAAGCTCGACGATGGTGGCACGAACCGCAGGCGATGCAGTATCGCGACGCGGTCGTAGCCAATGTCCTCGAGGTCGTCTCCGGCGGTGCCCGGAAGCCCGCTGCGATGCGAAAACAGGTCGCGGACGGTGAGTTGGCTTGCCGGATAAGGATCAGCCAACCGGAAGGCCGGATCGAGATCGGCGATCTTCGAATCCCAGGACACGATCCTGTCGCTAACCAACGCCGCCACGACGGTGGCGGAAACCGGTTTGGAAAGGGAGGCGATCTGGAACACCGTGTCGGCGTCGACGGTCTCTGGCTTGCCGGCCTCGCGATGCCCAAAACCCTTGAGGAAGATCACCTCGTCATCGCGCACGACGCCGATGGCGAGACCGGGTACAGCACCGTCCGCTACGGCGGCTTCGGCAAGCGCTTCGAGCTTCGACAGGGCAGCAGTGATGCGCTCCGGCGTGAGGGTATCGGCCGGCGCCGTGCGCGGCCAAAGCGCCATTGCGGCGATGAAGACCCAAACCCTCCACTGACAGAGATTCCGATTCAGCCGCATGCACAAGCCTCCTCCCAAGCATTCACAAGGCCATGATACAGGCCCGCACGGGTGAGGCCAGCCCTTCTCGGGCCATTCGCGCAACCGGACGGTCGATCTCCTGATCGGCCGCGCCGACGACGTCATCGCCTCTGCCGGGCTACCGCATCGACGTCGAAAGCGCGCTGATCGAACATTCGGCGGTCAACGAGGCAGCCGTCGTCGGGGTGCCCGACCCGCAGCGCACCGAAATCGTCAAGGCCTTCGTCGTTCTGGCGCCCGCCTTTCAAGGCAGCGAGGCGCTGGCCGAGGAACTGGCGCAGCATGTCCGCAAGCGCCTCTCGGCCCACGCCTATCCGCGCGAGGTCGAGCTCGTCAGCGAGTTGCCGAAGACACCCAGCGGCAAAATTCAGCGGTTCCTGCTGAGG
>NZ_RZOL01000458.1:0-4541 GCF_004022985.1 Mesorhizobium sp. M7A.F.Ca.ET.027.02.1.1
ATGATGCGCTGATCCAAACGCGCAACCAGCTTCTGGCCCTGGCCGGGCAGAGCAAGCTGCTCACCGCCACAAGGCCCAACGGCCAGGAGGATCAGCCGCAATTCTCCGTCGACATCGACCAGGAAAAGGCCAGCGCGCTCGGCGTCAGCCTGGCCGACATCAACAACACGCTGTCCTCCGCTTGGGGCAGCGACTACGTCAACGATTTCATCGACCGCGGGCGGGTGAAGCCGGTCTACATGCAGTCGGACGCGAACTTCCGCATGCAGCCGGAAGACCTCGACAAATGGCAGGTGCGCAATGCCAGTGGCGCCATGGTGCCGTTCTCGGCCTTCGCCTCCAGTCACTGGACGTTCGGCTCGCCCCGGCTTGAACGCTATAATGGGTCGGCGGCAGTCGAGATCCAGGGTGCCGCGGCTCCGGGCGTGAGTTCGGGTGCGGCCATGGACGAGATCGACCGGCTGGTGGCGCAATTGCCGCCCGGCTATTCGCACGAATGGACCGGCCTGTCGCACCAGGAACGGCTTTCGGGCAACCAGGCGCTGTCGCTCTACGCGATTTCGGCGCTGGTCGTGTTCCTGTGCCTGGCCGCACTCTACGAGAGCTGGTCGATCCCGTTCGCGGTCATGCTGTCGGTGCCGATCGGCATCTTCGGCGCGCTGCTGGCGGCAAGCCTGTTCGGCCAGTCCAACGACGTCTATTTCAAGGTCGGCCTGCTAACCACGATCGGTCTCGCGGCCAAGAATGCCATCCTCATCGTTGAGTTCGCCATCGAGCGGCAGACCGCCGGGATGGGGCTCGTTGAGGCGACACTTGAGGCAGCACGACAGCGGCTGCGGCCGATCCTGATGACGTCGCTGGCCTTCATCCTCGGCGTGTTGCCGCTGGCGATTGCCAGCGGTGCGGGCTCGGGTGCGCAGAACTCCGTCGGCATCGGCGTGATGGGCGGGATGATCGCAGCGACGGTGATCGGTGTCTTCCTGGTGCCGCTGCTGTTCGTCACCGTGCGGCGCATCTTCAAGGGCAGGGCGGCCAAACCAGATACGGGCGAGACGCCGTTGACGGCCAACCAGCAATAGGAAAACTTCACATGACAGGTTTGGAACGTGGCTCGGTGGCCGCGAGGCGGCTTCTTGCGCCTATGATTACCGCTGTCCTGCTCGCGGGATGCGTCGTCGGTCCGGATTATCAGACGCCCATATTGGCGATGCCTGCAAGCTGGAGTGGCCAGAAGCCGACAAAGCCTGTCCAGCCGGGGCAACTGTCGAGATGGTGGCAGCGGCTGCGCGATCCCGAGCTGAACACGCTTGTCGAGGAAGCGGTTGCCGGCAATCTCGATGTCGCCACCGCCAAGGCAAAAATCCGCGAGGCGCGCGCCAGCTACCGCCAGAGTGCCGGCACGTTGCTGCCGTCGGTCGACGGCTCCGGCTCGGCCACCCGCAACAAGTCGGCCGAGACCACATCAGGTTCTGACGCCACCTACAGCGAGTATCAGGCCGGCTTTGACGCCAGCTGGGAACTCGACCTGTTCGGCGCCACCCGCAGGCGTGTTGAGGCCGCGCGCTACGGGCTGGACGCCTCGCAGGAGGAACTGCGCTCGACGCTTCTCACCCTGGTCGGCGATGTCGCTTCCTATTATACCCAGGCGCGCGGCTACCAGGCCCGCATCGCACTCGCCCGGCGCTCGGCCTCGTCGCAAAGGCAGACCGCCGAACTTACCCGCACCATGGCGCAGGCGGGCACGGCGACCGCCGCCGATGTCGCCAAGGCGATGGGGCAGGCCGCGAGCACCGAAGCCGCGGTGCCGACGCTGGAGGCAAGCTATGCCCAGGCCGTGCATCGTCTCGCGGTGCTGGCCGGCCGGCCGCCTGCCTCGCTCAGCGAGCGGCTGAAGCGGGTCGCCCCGATCCCTGCACCACGCCTGCCGATGCCCACCGGAATTCCCGCCGACCTCTTGCTTTCGCGGCCCGATTTGCGCATAGCGGAGCGCCAATATGCGCAATACACCGCCAGGATCGGCCAGGCAGAGGCCGCCCGCTATCCCTCGGTCAGCCTGACGGGAGACATCAGCACGGCGGCGCTGAAGCTTGGCGATGTCGGCAAGAACTCGTCGATCGGCTGGTCGTTCGGGCCGACGCTCAGCGTGCCGGTGTTCAATGCCGGTCAATTGCAGGCGGCCGTCGAGGTCGCCAAGGCACAGCGCGATCAATATTTCATCGCATACCGGTCTTCGGTGCTGACGGCGCTCGAGGATGTCGAGAACGCGCTGGTGCTGTTGTCGCAGGAGCGCATCCGGATCGCCAAGCTCGCCTCTTCGGCGAAATCCTATGGCGATGCGGCGCGGCTCGAAGGCACGCTCTACAAGGCCGGCGAGACAAGCCTGCTCGATGTGCTCGACGCCCAGCGCTCGCTCTACTCGGCCGAGGACTCGCTGCTGCAAAGCCGCGTCCTGCTGGCGACCAACTACATCGCCCTCAACAAGGCGCTCGGTGGCGGCTGGGATGGCACGGTGGACAGTGCCAAGCCTGAGATCGTCGACGTCAAGACCGCGCCAAGGCTGGCGTCGAAGCCGGCCTCGTGAGCGGTTCCCAGGGCTCGGTCAAGTATTCCGAGGCGGCTACGCAGATTTCGAGATTGTGCGAACACACCGCTCGTGACGGCGCGTGAAGTGCCGCCTTGAGCTTTGGCGATGGCGGGGTGATCGCATCGCTGTTATTGATGGTGACCACACAGCACAGGCGCCGCAGATGACATCCGATACACAGAAGGCCGAAGCGGTCGGGCAGTTGCTCGAAACGCCGGACCTTGCCAGCGCGCTGGAAAGCGAACAGTTCAAGAAGTTCCTCGACCAGGTACCGATCGCCATTGCCGTCTCGGACCTGGTTTCGAAGGAGCGTGTCGTCTATGCCAATCCGGAATTCGAGAAACTGTCCGGCCTCATGGCGGCGACGCTCGCCCGGCAACACTGGGCGGCGCTTTCCGGCACCGGCCTGCACAAGCAGAAGGACCGGCCGCTGTTCGAGGCCGTGGTCGAGGACACCGATTTCATCGGCACGTTCCGGCTGGAGCGGACAGAAGGCCAATCTGTGATCGTCGACGTCTATTCCAACGTCATCGAGGACGACAATGGCAAGGTCTGCTTCCGGCTGGTGGCGCTGGTCGACGTCTCGGCCCATGGCGAAACCGAAGATGCGCGATCGATCGATGAGCGCATCCGCGAGAAGGACACGCTGCTGCGCGAATTGCAGCACCGGGTGAAGAACAATCTGCAGATGATCACCGCACTGATCCGGATGGAGACGCGCAACGCGGCCGAACCGGATCAGAAGCGTTTCGAGAGGCTGGCAGGTCGCGTCGATGCGCTGGCAATCCTCTACCAGACGCTGTCGGGGGACGATGAAAAGGATGAGGTCGATCTTGGTGTCTATCTCAGCCAGATCGCGTCGGCGGTGATGAACTCGCATGCGGTCGAGGGCATCCGCCTCGACATGAAGGTCGACACCTATCCGGTGTCGATCAATGTCGCCATGCCGACCGGGCTGGTGGTGAACGAACTTTTGACCAATGCGCTCAAGCATGCCTTCCAAGGGCGAGACGGCGGCACGATCACGCTGCACAGCATCGTCGACGGTGATGGCTGCCGCATCGTGATCGCCGATGACGGCATCGGCCTGCCGGACGGCGAGACCTGGCCCAAGAGCGGCAAGCTCGGCGCGCTGATCGCCCGCTCGCTGACCGAGAATGCCAAGGCGCAGTTCGACGTGAAGTCGAGCGCCGGCGAGGGCACTCAGGTGATCATCGTGTTCAAGCGCTCGGCTGCCACCGCCTGAAGCGTATCGTTGTCGTCGCGCTCTCGCATCTACAGGATCATCTCCAGCTATTCCTTGTGCACTGCGGCAATGAACGCTTCGCGGGCTGGGAGGCTCATGGCGTGCCAACAGTCCGTGCCCCAGCAGCCAGTCCGCCGCTGCCTCACGACAGGTTGGCCGGTTCGCCCTATCTCCATGCCGCCGGTCGGGTTTGGACCCGGCGGCATGGAGGATGGGATCACGTGACATCGACGCCGATTGCCAGTCGCGAAGCGGCGCCCTTGCCGGTCGCGGCACTGATGGGCGCCATGGTGTCGATCCAGATCGGCGCCACCTTCGCCAAGGGCCTGTTCCCGCAGATCGGCGCGCAAGGGACGACGACGCTGCGGCTGGTCATCGGTGCGCTGATGCTGATCGCGGTGCTGCGGCCCTGGCAGATGCGGCCCTCGCGTGCCACTCTGCCGTGGCTGGTCGCCTATGGGGTGACGCTTTGCGCGCTCAACCTCCTGTTCTACGCAGCGCTCGCCAGGATTCCGCTCGGCATCGCGGTGGCGCTGGAGTTTACCGGCCCGCTTCTGGTGGCGACCTTGAGCTCGCGGCGCGCCAGCGACTTTGCCTGGATCGCGCTGGCAGTGGCCGGCATCCTGCTGTTGTCGCCCTTCGTTCATTCCCTCGCGCCGCTTGATCCGATAGGGGTGATGCTGGCGCTGGCTGCCGGTGGCTTCTGGGCGC
>NZ_RZOL01000459.1:0-4501 GCF_004022985.1 Mesorhizobium sp. M7A.F.Ca.ET.027.02.1.1
GATCACATCATCGTCGGCAGCGGCATCAACGCGCTGGTCTGCGCGGCGATGCTCGGGGGCAAAGGGGCGCGTGTGCTCGTCCTGGAGCGCAACGACCGCATTGGCGGTTGCATGCGCAGCGAGGAGATCACCGCGCCCGGCTTCATCCATGATGTGATGGCGACGACCTTCGTGCTGTTCATCACTTCTCCGGCCTTTGCGGCACTGGGCGCCGACCTAGCACGGCACGGGCTGGAGTTCTGCCACACGGGCACGCCGACCGGCGTGCTGCGGCCGGACGGCAGCCATGCCGTGCTCGCCACCGACCGTGCCGCCAACGTCAGCGTCCTTAATGCGATCGCGGCAGGCGACGGTGACCGGCACGCGGATGATGTCGGCGGCATCGAGCGCAATGCCGGCCTGCTGTTCGGCTTGCTCGGCGGCAGCCTGTGGTCTTACCCGACAGCAAAGCTGCTTGCCGGTGATGGCTGGCGGCGGGGCCCGCGTGGCCTTGCCGCCTTTCTTGGCGAAGCGCTCGTGCCGGCGCGCAACTGGCTCGAAAGCACCTACCAGTCTGAAACCATCCGTGCGCTGTGGGCGCCCTGGGTGCTGCATGCTGGGCTTGGACCCGAAGATGCATTCTCCGGCCAGATCGCCAAGGTCATCGCCTTCGCGCTGGAAGCGGCCGGGGCACCGATCGTCAAGGGTGGCGCGCAGAACCTGCTGGCGGCCTTCGAGGCTTTGATCCGGGAACGCGGCGGCGACATCCGCACCGGCGCCGACGTCGCTTCGATCGATCAAAGCAATGGCCGGGCAACCGGCGTGCTGCTGGCCTCGGGTGAGACAATCACGGCCAACAAGAGCGTCATCTGCTCGGTCACCCCGACGCAGCTCTATGGCAGGCTGCTTGGAGCGGATGCTCCCAAAGCCGATGTCGAGGCGACGCGGAAATACCGCTATGGCAAAGGCAATTTCCAGATCCACTACGCCCTGGACAAATCGCCAGCATGGCGGGGCGAAGGCCTGGACAAGGTGGCACTGCTGCATCTGACGCCTGGGCTGGATGGCGTCTCGAAAGCCTGCAACGAGGCGGCGCGCGGTATGCTGCCGGAGGTGCCGACCATCTGTGTCGGCCAGCCGCATGCGCTCGACCCGTCGCGCTGCCCGGAAGGCAAGGCGGTCCTCTGGCTGCAACTGCCCGAGGCGCCTCGCCACATCAAGGGCGACGCCGCCGGCAAGCTGCAGGCACCAGCGGACGGGCAATGGACCGATGTGCTGCGCGAAGCCTATGCCGATCGCGCTGAAGCGATCCTCGCCAGCCATATCGAGGGCTTCAAGGACAGCGTCATTGCGCGGCGCGCCTATTCGCCGGCCGATCTCGAGGCGATGAACATCAATCTGGTCGGCGGCGATCCCTATGGCGGTTCCTCGACCATCGACCAGTCCTTCCTGTGGCGGCCGTTCAAGAGCAGCCGCAACCATCAGACCGGCATCAAGAACCTCTACCATATCGGCGCCTCGACCCACCCGGGCGCGGGTCTCGGCGGCGGTTCCGGCTTTCTCCTGGCGGGGAGGCTGTGATGGAAGAGAAGGTCACTGAGAAGCGCCAGCGCATTTCGACCCTGGGGCAGATCGGCCTGCAGCAATTCGCGCCCTATCTGATGAACCGCATCATGGGCCGCTACAACGCCACTCTGCGCGACGATTTCCGCAAGCAGGGCCTGACCATTCCGCAGGTGCGCACCCTGGCCGTGCTGTCGGTCACCGACGGCATCACCGTCAACGACCTCTCGGTCTATACGGTCATCGAGCAGTCGACCTTGAGCCGGACGCTCGACTCACTCGAGGGCCAGGGCCTGGTACGGCGCGAACAGGGTGTCACCGACAGCCGCATCCGCCATGTGTTCCTGACCGACGAGGGCCGCGCCGAGTTCGCGCGCGCCTGGCCGGCCATGCATGACGCGTTCGAGGCGATGTTCGACGATATCGACGACGCTGAATATTCCGCACTCATCGCCACGCTTTTGAAGATGCTGAAGAACATTCGCAAGCACGACATCTAGCATGACCCCGAAAAGTGGATCCCGGTTTTCGGAAGAGGTCATGCTCAAGCAGATAGACCTACGCGCCGCCAGCCTCAGGCGGTAACGGAAGGAGAAAAAATGGCCGAACGCTCTTTTGCCAAGGAAGTCGAAAAGCTTCGGCTGGGTGCCGGCGAGGAATTTGCCGGCGAAGGCATCCTCGCCATCACCAAAGCGCTGCTGCAATGCGGCGTCGGCTATGTCGGCGGCTATCAAGGCGCGCCGATCAGCCATCTAATGGACGTGCTGGCCGACGCGCAGGACATTCTGGGCGAACTCGGCGTGCATTTCGAAGCCAGCGCATCCGAAGCCACCGCCACCGCCATGCTGGCGGCGTCAGTGCATTATCCGATCCGCGGTGCGGCGACCTTCAAGTCGACGGTCGGCACCAATGTCGCCTCCGATGCGCTGGCCAACCTCGCCTCCGGCGGCGTCACCGGCGGCGCGCTGATCATTGTCGGCGAGGATTATGGCGAAGGCTCCTCGATCATGCAGGAGCGCAGCCATGCCTTCGCCATGAAAAGCCAGGTCTGGCTGCTCGATCCGCGCCCCAATCTGCCATCGATCGTCAAGGCGGTGGAGGACGGTTTCGAACTGTCGGAGATTTCCAACACGCCGGTCATGCTGCAGGTGCGCATCCGCTGCTGCCACGTCCACGGCCATTTCATCGCCAAGGACAACAAACGGCCGCCGATGACTGTCGCCGATGCGCTTGACGCACCGCGCCGCGACACCGGCCGCATCGTGCTGCCGCCAGCGTCCTTCCTGCATGAGAAGGAGAAGGTGCAGAAGCGCTGGCCGGCGGCGGTGGACTTCATCGCCAAGAACAAGATCAACGAGTTCTTCGGCTCGGATCATGGTTCGGTCGGCATCGTCCTGCAGGGCGGCATGTACAATTCGGTCATCCGCGCGCTGCAGCGGCTCGGCCTTGCCGACATTTATGGCGACACCGACGTGCCGCTCTATGTGCTCAACGCCGTCTATCCGCTGATCGATGACGAGTTCCTGTCATTCTGCGAGGGCAAGCAGGCGGTGCTGGTCGTCGAGGAAGGCCAGCCCAACTACATCGAACAGGCCTTTGCTTCGATGCTGCACAAGGCCGGTCGCGGCACCAGGCTGGTCGGCAAGGAGTACCTGCCGATGGCCGGCGAATATACCGGCCAGGTCATGCTTGACGGCATCGGCGCCTTCCTGCGCGCCGAGGCGCCGCATCTTCTGCCCGGCGAAGTGCGCGCGCCCAACAAGGTCGGTGACGGCGTCGACGCAGCCGACCTGATCAATGTCGTGCCGGGCCGTCCGCCGGGCTTCTGCATAGGCTGCCCGGAACGGCCGATCTTTGCCGCGACAAAACTGGTCGAGCAGGAACTCGGCAAGCACCATATCGCATCCGACATCGGCTGCCATTTGTTCTCGATCATGCCGCCTTTCGAACTCGGCGCCACCACCATGGGCTATGGCCTGGGCCCGGCCTCCGCCTCAGCCTTCAATTCGCCTGATGCCAAGCGCCGCTCGATCTCCTTCGTCGGCGATGGCGGCTTCTGGCACAACGGCCTGACCTCCTCGATCGGCAATGCGGTGTTCAACAAGAACGACGGCGTCATCGTCATCGTCGACAATTTTTACTCGGCGGCCACGGGTGGGCAGGACATCCTGTCATCGCGCGCCGGCAACAAGACCAAGTCGACGAAGCACCCGATCACCGAGGCGGTGAAAGGCATGGGCGTCAAATGGCTGCGCCATGTCGACCGCACCTATGACGTGACCAAGGTGCAGGACACGCTGCGCGAAGCACTGACGACGGAGGAGAAAGGGCCGAAGGTCATCGTCGCTTCGTCCGAATGCATGCTCAACCGGCAGCGCCGCGAAAAGCCGCTGGTCGACAAGGCGATCAAGGGCGGCGAGCGTGTGGTGAAACCGAAATTCGGCGTCGATGAGGACATCTGCACGGGCGACCATGCCTGCATGCGGCTGTCCGGCTGTCCCTCGCTGTCGGTCAAGTCAACAGACGATCCGCTGCGCGACGATCCGGTCGCTCATATCGACCAGAGCTGCGTTGGCTGCGGCAATTGTGGCGAGGTCGCCGATGCGGCGGTGCTCTGCCCGTCCTTCTACCGCGCCGACGTCGTACACAATCCGAGCCGCTGGGATCGCTTCCTGGAAGCCGCGCGCCGGACCACCATCAGCCTGTTGCAGCGCCGCCGCGAAAGCCGGCGCCTGACCTTCGCCGATGCTTGACGCCGTCCCCCCACTTCGCGCCCGCGCCGGCGCTCAGGATAGCGAGCGTGTCATCAAGCTCGCCGTGCTGGCGGTCGGCGGCCAGGGCGGTGGCGTGCTCGCCGACTGGATCACCGCTGTCGCCGAGCGCAACGGCTATGTTGCGCAATCGACCTCGGTCGCCGGCGTCGCCCAGCGTACCGGCGCCACCATCTATTATGTCGCGA
>NZ_RZOL01000045.1:0-25231 GCF_004022985.1 Mesorhizobium sp. M7A.F.Ca.ET.027.02.1.1
CAACAGGGTCCGGGCGGTTCGCGGTTCGAATTCCGCTCCGGCCGACCGGGTGGCGATCCGTTCGACGGCAACAGCGACATCTTCAGCCAGATTTTTGGCGACACTTTTTCGGGCGCGCGCGGTCCCGGCACGGGCGATCGCCGCCAGCAGGCGACAGCAGCCGATCTGAACGTGACGCTCGACGTCACCATCGAGGAAGCGGCGACCGCCGAAAAGGTGACGGCGATGTTCCCCGACGGCCGCAAGGTGGCGGTCAAGCTGCCGGCCTATGTCGAGGATGGCCAGACCATTCGCCTCAAGGGCCAAGGCGAGCAGGGGCCGGGCCAGCCAGGCGACGCGCTGGTCAAGATCCATCTGCGCCGACATCCACGCTACCGCATCGAGGGCCGCGACCTGCACGCCGATCTGCCGGTGGTGCTGGCGGATGCGGTGCTCGGCGCCAAGGTGCCGGTCGAGACGCCGACCGGCAGGCTTGCGGTCAACATTCCTGCCTGGTCGAGCTCCGACAAGGTCCTGCGGCTGAAGGGCAGAGGCCTGCCGGAAAAGGCCGGCGGCCACGGCGATCTCTACGCTCATGTGCGTATCATGCTGCCGGAAGGCGGCGACAGCGCGCTCGAAGAGCTGTTGCGCGGCCAAAAAGGCTGATCGGCGGCTTTTGTCCCCCGAACTGTCCGGTTTGGACGCTTGAAGGGGCTCTGTGCCTGTGCGATAGGGCAACCCACAAAGCTGAAATCTTGCGGAGAGCGCTCACATGGCGGGTGGACAGGGCCTAATGGCCGGCAAGCGCGGCCTCATTCTTGGCGTCGCCAACAATAGGTCGATCGCCTATGGCATCGCCAAGTCGTGCGTCGACCATGGCGCCGAGATCGCGCTGACCTATCAGGGCGAGGCGTTCAAGAAGCGCGTCGAGCCGCTGGCGGCGGAACTGGGCGCCTTTGTCGCCGGCCATTGCGACGTCACCGATCCGGCGAGCCTGGACGAGGTTTTCGCCAATGTCGCCAGGCACTGGGGCAAGCTTGATTTCCTCGTCCACGCCATCGCCTTCTCCGACAAGGATGAACTGACCGGCCGCTATGTCGAGACGACGCGCGACAATTTCCTGCGCACCATGGACATTTCGGTCTATTCCTTCACCACCATAGCCAAGCGCGCCGAGGCGCTGATGACCGATGGCGGCTCGTTGCTGACGCTGACCTACTACGGCGCCGAAAAAGTGATGCCGCACTACAACGTCATGGGTGTCGCCAAGGCGGCGCTCGAGGCCAGCGTGCGCTACCTGGCGGTCGACCTCGGCGCCAAGAAGATCCGCGTCAACGCCATTTCGGCCGGCCCGATCAAGACGCTTGCCGCTTCCGGCATCGGCGATTTCCGCTACATCCTGAAGTGGAACGAGTACAATTCGCCGCTGAAGCAGACGGTGACGCAGGAGGAAGTCGGCGATTCCGGCGTCTATTTCCTGTCCGACCTGTCGCGCGGCGTCACCGGTGAAGTGCACCACGTCGATTCGGGCTACCACGTCGTCGGCATGAAGGCGGTCGACGCGCCTGATATTTCGACGGTCAAGGACTAACGCCCGGCCAACCGTCGTCCGTCCCGATCCCGCACCGGAAGACCTGTCGCGCGCCACGGCCAGACCGCGTGGAACGCCGAAATGCGACTTCAGGGGCAGGCCGATACCGATCTCAACGCTCTTGGCCGCGAACAGGCGACCGGCAACGGGCTTCGGCTAGCCGCGTTGGTCCCAAATCCCTGGGAATTCGATTTCCTCGCCAGTCCGATGAAACGGACGCGCGAAACGATGCAGCGTATTCGCGCCGCGATGAAGCTCGATCCGGATGCCTATCGAACCGATCCGCGCCTCGTCGAAGTCAATTTCGGCGATTGGCAGGGATTTACCTTTCCCGAGCTCGAGACACGGTATCCCGGAGCGAGCATGACGCGTGCTCTGGACAAGTGGAACTTTCAGCCGCCCGGCGAAGGCGCCGAGAGCTATCAGATGCTGCTCGAACGGGTGAGGCCATGCTTCGACGCGATCGAACGCCAGACGATATGCGTGACCCATGGCGGCGTCATGCGCACCTTGTTTCGCTTCGTTCTGGGGCTGGCCGAGGATGAGGCAGCGAACCTGGAAATACCGCAGGATCGCCTGCTCAAGCTCGAAGGCAAGAGTCTGGAGTGGCTTTAATGCATGTCGCCCAAAAGTGGCCCCGGTTTTGGGAGAACGACATGCATAAAACAAAGACCTAAAGCGGGTCGCCTGAATCCGTTCAGACGCGACACGCGTTAGGCCATTTGGCAGGCGGCTCGGCGAAAGCTGAACCGCAAAGACAGCATTCAATTGAGGTTGGAAGCTCTAGTTGGCAGAGCTGTCCGGCAGTTCCATATCGGTGACGATGTTTTCGCCATTGGTCACATCGTAGGCAATGACGATGTCCATGCCCGGCTTCAGCGCGTCGAGATCGGTCTCGGCGTTCAGCTTGTAGGACTTGCCGTCATCCAGCGTCAGCGTCGCCGTATCCTTGTCGATCTTCTTGATCAGGCCTTCGGTCTGGCCGGCGAAAGCGGCGGTGGAAAGCAGCAGCGTGGCGGCAATGGCGCCAATCAGGGTACGCATGATCGTTCCTCTTTATCATTGCGCCGGCATGGCGGCGGGCGTTCAACGGCGGATGGAGCAGAGCAGAAACCAACCGAATGTGTCAAAACTAAATCCGCCAGATCACAGTTTGACCCCTGTGAAAAACGCCAATAGAAGGCAACCTACAGCGCCGCGCGTCCTCTTGGACGCGCAAAGGACGCTGTAGCATTGTTGATTTTGCGCATGATCCTTTCCGAAAATCGCTCCGATTTTCGGGGTCATGCGCCAAGCCGGCTCCGCTGCCGGGCAGGGTCATTTCATGTCTCACAACACGTTCGGGCACCTTTTCCGCGTCACCACCTGGGGCGAAAGCCATGGCCCGTCGCTCGGCTGCGTGGTCGACGGCTGCCCGCCCGGCATCCGCTTCACTCGAGCCGACATCCAGGCCGACCTCGACAAGCGCCGGCCGGGGCAATCACGTTTCGTCACGCAGCGTCGCGAACCGGATGAAGTGAAGGTGCTGTCCGGCTTCATCTTCGACGAGGACGGCGAGACGATGATCACCACCGGCACGCCGGTGTCGATGCTGATCGAGAATGTCGACCAGCGTTCAAAGGATTATGGCGAGATCGCCCGCCAATACCGGCCGGGCCATGCCGACTACACCTATGAGGTCAAATACGGCGTGCGCGATTATCGCGGTGGCGGCCGCTCCTCGGCCCGCGAGACGGCAGCCAGGGTGGCGGCCGGTGCCTTGGCGCGCAAAGTGGTTCCGGGCGTTGTGGTGCGCGGCGCGCTGGTGTCGATGGGCGAAAAATCCATAGACCGCGCCAACTGGAACTGGAATTTCATCGGCGATGCCGAAAATCCGTTCTTCACCCCCGATCCGGCCTCCGTACCCGTCTTCACCCAGTATCTCGACGGCATCCGCAAGGCGGGCTCCTCGGTCGGGGCGGTGATCGAGATCGTCGCCGACGGCGTTCCGCCAGGCCTCGGCGCGCCGATCTATGCCAAGCTCGATCAGGACATCGCCTCCGGCCTGATGTCGATCAACGCGGTCAAGGGCGTCGAGATCGGCAACGGCTTCGAGGCCGCCCGCATCACCGGCGAACAGAATGCCGACGAGATGCGCATCGGCAATGACGGCAAGCCGGTGTTCCTGTCCAACAATGCGGGCGGCATCCTCGGTGGCATCTCGACCGGCCAGGCGATCGTCGCCCGTTTCGCCGTCAAGCCGACCTCGTCGATCCTGACGCCGCGAAAGTCTATCGACAAGGACGGCAGGGACGTCGAGATCATGACCAAGGGCCGCCACGATCCATGCGTTGGCATCCGCGCCGTGCCGATCGGCGAAGCAATGGTTGCCTGTGCTATCGCCGATCATTATCTGCGGCATCGGGGACAGACGGGAAGGGAATAGGGGAATAGGGGAATAAGGGAATAGGGGAATATGTTGCGCTCTTAGCCCGGCCGGCCAATCTTTTTGCTTTTCCCTACTCCCGTACTGCCCTACTCCCTTATTCCCCTGCGAGCGAAGCGAGTACCCATGCCTTACGACCAGAAGAAAATCGTCGAAGCCCTGCGTGCTTTCGAACGCGGCGAGATCGTCGTCGTCATGGATGATGACGGGCGCGAAAACGAGGGCGATCTGATCGTCGCCGCTGTCCACTGCACGCCCGAAAAGATGGCGTTCATCGTTCGCCACACCTCCGGCATCGTCTGTACGCCGATGCCGCGCGAAGAAGCCAAGCGGCTGAACCTTGCGCCCATGGTCGCCGACAACGATTCCGCCCACACCACCGCTTTCACCGTCAGCGTCGATTTCAAGCATGGCACCACGACCGGCATCTCGGCCGAAGATCGCACTTTGACCGTTCGCAATCTTGCCAACGGCAATGTCGGTGGCTCGGATTTCGTCCGCCCCGGCCACATCTTCCCGCTGATCGCGCGCGAAGGCGGCGTGCTGATGCGCTCCGGCCATACCGAAGCAGCGGTCGATCTGTGCAAGCTCGCCGGCCTGCCGCCGGTCGGCGTCATTTCCGAGCTGGTCAATGATGACGGCACCGTCAAGCGCGGCCCGCAGGTGCAGGCTTTCGCCGAGGAGCATGGGCTGAAGCAGGTTTCGGTCGCCGACCTCATCGCCTACCGGCAACGTAAGGAAACTCTGGTCGAACGCGTCGCTTGCTCGGAAATCGACACGCTCGGCGGCAAGGCACAGGTCTTCACCTACACGCTGCCGTGGGACTCCATGCACCACGTCGCCATCGTCTTCGGCGACATTCGTGACGGCGAGGAGGTCCCGGTGCGCCTGCATTCGGAGGATGTGGTGACCGATGTGTTCGGCACCAGCCACCGGCTCGACGCCATCATGAAGGAAATGGGCGAGCGCAGGCGCGGTGTCATCGTCTATCTCAGAGAAGGTTCCGTCGGCGTTGCGCATCAGGAGCGCAAACGACCGGCAAGCGGCGACCGCGAGGATCACGAAGAGGCCCGCCGCCGCGAAAACGAGTGGCGCGAGATCGGGCTTGGCGCGCAGATCCTCAAGGATCTCGGCATCTCCTCGATCAACCTGATCGCCTCGCGCGAACGCCACTATGTCGGCCTCGAAGGTTTTGGCATCCACATCGCCAAGACCGAGATCCTTTAGGATATATCGATATTCAGGTGAGGCCGGCCTGCAAATGGCGGCTTTCTGCGCTTTCCGGTGCTCACGGACCGGGAAGTCCGCTGCGCTCCGGTTCTCGAAATCCATCATTTTCGGCTCGGCCTGACCTGAATCTCAACATATCCTGGCGGTCACTCGGCCGGAACGGCGGCTGCTTCACATCCGTCCATCTCGCACTCAGTCGTGGCAAGGCTGCGCTGGCCAAGCAGTACGGCGATCAGTGCAATCGTGCCTGAAGCCACCGACACCCAGAACCCGCTCTGGGCGCCGAACGCATCGACCATCGCACCGGCGGCGAACGAGCCCAGCGCCATGCCGATGCCGATGCCGGTCATGACCCAGGTGATGCCTTCGGTCAGCATCGCTTCCGGCACATGCCGCTCGATCAGGCCGAAGGCGGTGATGAAGGTCGGCGAGATCGCCACACCGCTGATGAACACGGTCAGCGCCAGCAGCGGCACGGTGTCGGCGGTGAGCGGCAACAGCGTGCCGAGCGCGACGAGGGCGACTGCGATGGCCAACTGGCGTTGCAGCGGCGCCTTCAGGCTGAGCGCGCCGACGATGATGCCGAGCACGAACGATCCCAGCGCATAAACGCCGATGACAAGGCTGGCGGCGCCCGGTTGGCCAAGCTCCTTGGTGATCGCCACGGTGGTCACTTCCGTCGTCGCGAAGGTCGCGCCGATGAAGATCAGGGCGAGGGTGATGATCTGAACCGGCCGCAGGCGGATCGCCGAGCCGCTTGAGTTATGGTCCACCGGCCGCACTTGCGGCTCCGTCGAGCGTTGCAGGATGAAGGCCGCTGATCCGAATGCGAGAAATAATGTGCTCACCAGAACGCCGGCTTCCGGGAATAGGGCGGCACTGAGGCCGACCGACAGCGATGCCCCGGCGATATAGACCAGTTCATCGGCCACGGACTCGAAGGCGAATGCGGTGTTCATCTGCGGCCGCCCCCGGAAAATCTCCGTCCAGCGCGCGCGCACCATCGCAGGTATGCTTGGCATGGCGGAGGCCAGCAGTGCCGATACGAACAGCGTCCAAACCGGCCAGTTCTGGTTGGCCGCCGCTATCAGGACCGCGAAAGCCAGCACCGCGATGATGGTGGTGGGCACCACGATTCGTGTCTGGCCCAGGCGGTCCACCAGTCTCGATATCTGCGGCGCGGCGAAGGCGTTGGCCAGCGCGTATGTCGCCGAGACCGCACCCGCCAGCCAGTATTCGCCGCGCGTCTGCGACAGCATCGCCACGATGCCGATTGGCGCCATGGCGATCGGCAGGCGCGCCATGAAGCCGGCGGCCGCAAAGCCCTTGGCGCCGGGGGCACGAAAGATTTCCGCGTAGGGATTTTGCATCGGTTGGTTCCTCGACAAAGGACGATTGGACAATTACATACGGAGCGTATGATCATTAAATAGGCCATACGTCGCGTATGTCAATTGGCATACGTTGCGTATGTGAATAGGGCCAGAAGCCATGCACAGACCCCGCAAGGAGATGATCGCCGAGACGCGCGCCAAGCTGATCGCGGCGGCCCGTCATGCCTTCGGCACAACAGGCTATGCGGAAGCCTCGATGGATGATTTCACCGCTTCGGCCGGGCTGACGCGCGGCGCGCTCTATCATCATTTCGGCGACAAGAAGGGGCTGCTGCAGGCGGTCATAGCCCAGATTGACGGCGAGATGGCGGCGCGCATCAATGAGGTCGCGTCGAGAGCGCCGACCCGTTGGCAACATTTCGTCGACGAGTGCTCGACCTATATCGAGATGGCGCTGGAGCCGGAAATCCAGCGCATCATGTTCCGGGATGGCCCGGCCGTGCTGGGGGATCCAGCGCAATGGCCGAATTGCAGTGCGTGCATCGCTTCAATGACCGACCATCTGACCGCGCTGCAGGAGGAGGGGGTCGTTGTCTCCAGCCTCGACCCCGAGACGGCCTCGCGACTGATCAACGGAGCGAGCAGCCAGGCAGCGCAACGGATCGCCAATTCGAGCGACCCCGAAGCGACGTCGAAGAAGGTGGTGACGGCGTTCAAGCAACTGCTCGAAGGCCTGCTCAAGAAGCCGGATCCGCAGTCGAATTGAAGTTCTCACCGGAGCTTTCGTGCCGGCAGCTGTTCACGATAGGAATTTTTTCTTGACCCGGTGACCTCAGCTAAGGTACATATTCGTCCATGGTGCTGATTTGCGCCAGTGACCCGCCGCACAGGCGGGTTTTTCGTTTGATGCTCCGTCAGCCTACGCGCCGGCGAAGGCTCCGAAGAAACCCGTTAGCCCGAATTCGTTGCCCTTTGGCGTCAGGGCCGGCAATTGACAATCGCCGGGTTGAGTCCATCCTCTTCCACCATCTCTGAGGCGGAGATTCGGGGCACATGTGGGATTTTGAGATCGGCCGGTCGGTGTCCATCATGATGCGGACCTGGCCGTTCATCGTCTTTCGCATGATCGTCTATTTCGGCATCACGCTGGCCTACATTATGGCGACGGGCACCGGCGCCTCGGTCGGCTATGGCGTCGGCCATATCTCCACTGATCCCGACGGGCCCATGTCCTTTGCCCTGTGGGGCGGCGTGGTCGGGTTTGGCCTCGTCTCGATCGCTGTGTATTGGATCCGCGAATACATCCTCTATGTCGTCAAGGCCGGCCACATCGCCGTCATGGTTCATCTGATCGACGGCCGCGACATTCCCGGCGGTCAGGACCAGATCGCCTATGCCAGGGATATCGTGACCCAGCGTTTCGCCGAGGCCAACATCCTTTTCGTCGTCGACCAACTCGTCAAGGGCGCCATCCGCGCCATCACCGGCCTGCTCGGCGGCATCGCCGCCTTCCTGCCGATACCGGGCCTGAGCGGCCTGGTCTCCTTCATCAACACGGTGATCCGCCTGTCGCTGACCTATGTCGACGAGATCATCCTCGGCTACAACATCCGCATCAATTCAGCCTCGCCCTTCGAGACGGCGCGCCAGGGCGTCGTGCTCTATGCCCAGAACGGCAAGGTCATGGTCAAGAACGCCGTCTGGCTGGCGGTCATCATGTGGGGCGTGTCGTTCATCATCTTTCTGATGATGCTGGCGCCTGCCGGCGCGATTCTGTTCCTGATGCCTGGCCAGCTCGCCGGCTGGGCTTTTGTGCTCGCCATCGTCTTCGCCTGGGCATTCAAGGCGGCGTTCATTGAACCCTTCGCCATCGCCTGCCTGATGCAGGTCTATTTCAAGACCATCGCGGGCCAGGTGCCGGATCCGGCCTGGGACGCCCGGCTGGCCGAGGCGTCGTCGAAGTTCAGGGAGCTCAAGGACAAGGCGCTCGCCTCCTTCGGCGGTTCGCGCTGGGCTACGGCCGGCGCCACACCCTGATCGGCCGGGCGGGTGATGTCTGGTGAGGCAGAAACGGTGTTGAGGCGCGCCACGGTGGATTTGAGCTGTGTCTCGCCTTGCCCGGAAAAGGTCTCGCTCATGATCAGCTCCGGCAGCGGCAGCCGCCGTCCCCAGCCATGCGTTTCAAGGTCCGGTTTGGGAGCGAACTCGGAAACACGGCCCACGCAGAGATAGGCGATCGGCGTTACGTGGTCCGGAATGGCCAACAGCCGCTTTAGCGCCTGCGCTTCGATGATGCTGACCCAGCCTACACCGACGCCCTCGGCACGCGCGGCCAGCCAGAAATTCTGCACCGCGCAGACGGTGCTGTAGAGATCCATCTCCGGATTGTGCCAGCGTCCCAGCGGCGAACCCTTCGAGCGCTGCCGGTCGCAGGTGATGCAGATGTTGAGCGCGCTTTCGCAGATGCCTTCCAGCTTGAGCTTGCGGTAGAGTTCCTGCCGCTCTTCGTCGATCGCCGGCAGTTCCTGCTCGCGCGCGGCCAGGAACAGGTCGCGCACCTCCGCCCGTCGCTCGATGTCACGAATGACAATGAAATTCCATGGCTGCATGAAGCCGACCGATGGCGCGTGATGGGCAGCAAGCAGCAGCCGCGCCAGCACGTCGTCATCGATCGCGGTGGGCAGGAAATGGCTGCGCACGTCGCGCCGTGTGAACATGGCGCGATAGACCGCATCGCGCGCACTCTGGTCAAATCCGTCGCCAACAGCAGCGGTCAGGTGTTCCGGCATCGCTTGTCCCCTTGCGATTGCAATTGATATCATCCGCCTGACCATGCGGATGACGATGCCTGCCAGGCCGGTCTTCTGGCTCGGGATCAACCCGCGTCCGGTGCCTTCCCGTCATCGACAGTGGCATTTTACCGGCGCGGTCCCCCTCACAGCGTTGGGCACGCCACGGAATTCAACCGTGTTCCCGATTCTCCCGCTTGCGGCGGGCACCAGGCAGTACCAAAAACCTTACGCCGAAGTGCTGAGGACGCCAATGCTTGCAGCGACGCGAATGGACGCAGTCGCGATTTTCCCCAGTCATCGGCCGCCCGTGCATGGCCTTTGTCGATCCGGGTCACTAGATTAGGACGATGACCACCCGTCTCTACACCCATCCGATCTTCCTCGAGCATCTCACGCCGCCCGGACATCCCGAGCGGCCCGACCGCTTGCGTGCCATCGAGCGCGTGCTCGATGAGGAAGCCTTTGCCGGGCTCGATCGTATCCAGGCGCCGGAAGGCGACGAGGCCACCATCCTCTACGCGCATCCCGCCGATTTCGTCGCCCGCGTGCGCGCCGCCATTCCCGACGAGGGGATTGCCCGCATCGATGCCGACACCACTGCCAGTCCGAAGAGCTGGCAAGCGGCGATCACCGCGATCGGCGCCGCCAACGCCGCCGTCGATGACGTCTTTTCGGGCCGCGCCGACAACGTCTTCGTCGCCGCCCGGCCGCCCGGCCATCATGCCGAAAAGACCACGGCCATGGGCTTCTGCCTGTTCAACACGGCGGCGATCGCGGCGCGTTATGCGCAGAAGAAACACGGTGTCGAACGCGTTGCCATCGTCGACTGGGACGTGCATCACGGCAATGGCACGCAGGACATTTTCTGGGACGATCCGTCGGTGCTCTATTGCTCGACACACCAGATGCCGCTTTATCCCGGCACCGGAGCGAAGAACGAAACGGGCGCCGGCAACATCGTCAACGCGCCGCTGGCGCCGCAGACTGGCAGCGAGGTGTTTCGCGATGCCTTCCTGTCGCGCGTCCTGCCCGCGCTCGACAATTTCGCGCCCGACCTGATTATCATTTCGGCGGGGTTCGACGCGCACCACCGCGATCCGCTGGCCGAGATCAATCTGACCGAGGATGATTTCGATTGGGCGACCGGCCAACTGATGCAGCGCGCGGCACGCCACAGCGGCAACCGGCTCGTCAGCCTGCTCGAGGGCGGCTACGATCTGCAGGGATTGGCATTTTCGGTCGCCGCCCATGTCGGGCGACTGATGAAAGGATGAATGATGGCCGATGAGACCAACGAAGACGTCAAGGCGATGAGCTTCGAGCAGGCACTCGATGCGCTGGAGAAGATCGTCGATGATCTGGAGCGTGGCGACGTGCCGCTCGACCAGTCGATCAAGATCTATGAACGTGGCGAGGCGCTGAAGGCGCATTGCGACCGGCTGCTGAAGGCCGCCGAGGACAAGGTCGAGAAGATCAGGCTGTCGCGCGACGGCAAGCCGGTCGGAACGGAGCCGCTCGACGCGGATTGAGGCCCGGTCCGAACGATGGCCTCGCCTCACCGGTTTTTGGACATGATCATGATCGAGGATATAACTCGTCCCAATTGAAAGAGCTCAAGGACAAGAGGAGATACGGAAGCGATGTGCAGAAACATCAAGACCCTGTTCAATTTTGATCCGCCGGCAACCCCTGACGAGGTGCGCGACGCGGCTCTTCAGTTCGTCCGCAAGCTGAGCGGAACGACGCGGCCCTCGAAGCAGAACCAGCATGCCTTCGACCATGCCGTCGAAGCCATCGCGGCCTCGGCGCGCGAACTGCTCGATTCCCTGGAAACCCATCAGCATCCGCGTAATCGCGGAGAGGTGGCGGCCAAGCTGCGGGCAAAGGCGGCCATTCGCTTTGCCTGACGCGGCCAGGCGGCCTTCGACGGCCGACAAGGAGAGTCCATGAGCTTCTTCCCCGGGAAAGACCCTGAGGCAGGCGACGCCTTTGCCAGCGACCAGATCGAATTGATGGTCATTCCGAACGCCAAGGACATCGGTGGTTTTCAGGTGCGCCGTGCCCTGCCGACGGCAAAAAGGCGGCTGGTCGGGCCGTTCATCTTCTTCGACCGCATGGGTCCTGCCATCCTGCGGGCCGGCCAGGCGCTCGACGTCCGTCCGCATCCGCATATCGGCCTGTCGACGGTCACCTATCTGTTCGACGGCAAGATCCGGCATCGCGATTCACTCGGCACCGAAATGGTCATTCAGCCCGGCGACGTGAATTTGATGACCGCCGGCCGCGGCATCGTCCATTCGGAGCGTACGCCGGAGGAACTGCGTGGCGCGCCGATGTCGGTATCCGGCCTGCAGACATGGCTGGCGCTGCCGGACGACAAGGAAGAGGTGGCACCGGTTTTCGAGAACACAGGAGCGCTCAGGCTTCCCGAGATCGATGCCGAAGGCGTCAACGGGCGCCTCATCATCGGCGATTTCCAGGGGTTGCGGTCGCCGGTCAGGGCCGACTCGGAGACGCTCTACGCCGACCTGCGCCTGGCGCCCGGCGCCAGCGTGAAAATCCCTGCCGATGCGGAAGAGCGCGCCATTTACACGCTGGAAGGCGAGGTCTCGATATCAGGTGACGTCTTTCCGGCGGAACGGCTGCTGGTGTTCCGTCCCGGTGACGAGATCGTCGTATCGTCGCAGACCGGTGCACATTTCATGCTGTTTGGCGGCGCCTCGCTCGGTTCGAAGCGTTACATCTGGTGGAATTTCGTCTCATCGTCGAAGGAACGCATCGAACAGGCCAAGCAAGAATGGAAGACGGGCCGCTTCGACATCGTTCCAGGAGACGAGGAAGAATTCATCCCGCTGCCGGAAAGCTGATGCCTGTCGCCGGAAAGTGGCAGAACGAAATGCATAGACAAAGACTAGGGCCTGATCCGCGTCACTGACACGCATTTACTTTCGCCGGCCGGCGACCTATTTCGCCCATCAACCGAAAGCCTCAGCACCGTGAACGCACCGCCGCATACGCCACTTCTCGACAAGGTCCGCATCCCGGCCGACCTGCGCACGCTTGCGGAAAGTGAACTGCCGCAATTGGCGTCCGAGCTTCGCGCCGAGCTGGTCGACGCCGTGTCCCGCACGGGTGGTCATCTGGGCGCCGGGCTTGGCGTGGTCGAGCTGACAGTGGCGCTGCACTATGTCTTCAACACCCCCGATGACAGGCTGATCTGGGATGTCGGCCACCAGGCCTATCCGCACAAGATCCTGACCGGCCGCCGCGACCGTATCCGCACGCTGCGCCAGGAAGGCGGTCTGTCCGGCTTCACCCGCCGCGCCGAGAGCGAGTACGATCCCTTCGGCGCCGCCCACTCCTCGACATCGATATCGGCCGGCCTCGGCATGGCCGCCGCCCGCGATCTCTCCGGCGGCCGCAACAACGTCATTGCCGTCATCGGCGACGGCGCCATGTCCGCCGGCATGGCCTATGAGGCGATGAACAATGCCGGTGCGCTCGATGCACGGCTGATCGTCATTCTCAACGACAACGACATGTCGATCGCGCCGCCGACCGGCGCGATGAGCGCCTATCTGGCGCGGCTGGCCTCCGGCAAGGCCTATATCGGCCTGCGCGATTTCGGCAAGAAACTGACGTCCTATCTCGGCAAGCGCGCGGATCGTGCGATCACAAGGGCGGTCGAGCATGCACGCGGCTACGTCACCGGCGGCACGCTGTTCGAGGAACTCGGCTTCTATCACATCGGCCCGATAGACGGCCACAATCTGGAGCACCTGATCCCGGTCCTGAAAAATGTCCGCGACAATGGCGAAGGCCCGGTGCTCATCCATGTCGTCACCCAGAAGGGCAAGGGCTATGCGCCGGCCGAAGCCGCCGCCGACAAATATCACGGCGTCAACAAGTTCGACGTCATCACCGGCGCGCAGGCCAAGGCGCCAGCCAACGCACCGGCCTACACCAAGGTGTTCGCCGAAAGCCTGGTCCAGGAGGGCCGCGAGGACGACCGCATCGTCGCCGTCACGGCCGCTATGCCGAGCGGCACCGGTCTCGACCTGTTCGGCGAAGCGTTCCCGTCGCGCACCTTCGATGTCGGCATCGCCGAACAGCACGCGGTGACCTTCGCCGCCGGCCTTGCCACCGAAGGCTACAAGCCGTTCACGGCCATCTATTCCACCTTCCTGCAGCGCGCCTACGACCAGGTCGTCCACGACGTCGCTATTCAGAAACTGCCGGTGCGGTTTCCCATCGACCGCGCCGGTTTCGTCGGCGCCGATGGCGCGACCCATTGCGGCGCCTTCGACACCACCTTCCTGGCGACACTGCCGGGTTTCGTCGTCATGGCGGCCGCCGACGAGGCGGAGCTGCGCCACATGGTGCGCACCGCGGCGAGCTATGATGAGGGTCCGATCGCCTTCCGCTATCCGCGCGGCAATGGCGTCGGCGTCGACATGCCGGAGCGCGGCTCGGTTCTCGAAATCGGCAAGGGCCGCATCGTCAAGGAGGGTACCAAGGTTGCATTGCTGTCTTTCGGCACGCGGCTGCAGGATTGCCTGATCGCCGCGGAGGAGCTAGGTGCTGCCGGGCTGTCCACCACGGTCGCCGACGCCCGTTTCGCCAAGCCGCTCGACCAGGATCTGATCCGGCGGCTGGCCCGCTCGCATGAGGTGCTGGTGACGGTGGAGGAGGGCGCCGTCGGCGGCTTCGCCAGCCACGTGCTGCAGTTCCTTGCCCATGAGGGCCTGCTGGAAAGCGGCCTGAAGGTGCGTCCGCTGGTGCTGCCCGACGCGTTCAGCGACCACGCCAAGCCGGAAAAGATGTATGCCGATGCCGGGCTCGATGCCGCCGGCATCGTGCGCACCGTGTTCGTGGCACTCGGGCACACAGTCCACGCCCAGCGCGCCTGAATCCCAGCGCGCCTGAATCAAAGTCTCAAAGACTTGAATCAGTTTGCCGGCAAGCGATCTTAAGGCATTGTTTACGCTGCCGTTTGGCGCTTTGCTTACCGTGTCTCTTGGCCGTTTTTCAATGGCGCCCTGCTAGATCGTGATCAGGCAGGGAGACAACAACAATGAAAACGCTTCTGTGCGGCGCAGCACTTTGCGCCGTTATCATCGCGCCGGCCACAGCCGAAACGCGCTATGACCGCAGCCTCGAAAAGGCGGCGATGGGCCTCATCGCCGGCAAGATGGGCGACATCCGCGGCGGCTTTTCCTTCAAGCAGGTGCCGCAATTGGTGGTTCTGCCGGCCCCTGTTCCCGCGCCTGCGGTTGCCATCGAGCCTGCACGCGAGCAAGCTTCGGGCGGCCGTGAGGATGGCTTGTCTCCAGCCGTCGAGCGCCCGGTTTCGCGAACCGTATTCTGAGCTGAAGACCAACAAGCCTTGATCGGGATTGCCCGATCGTTTCATCGCGCTTGCCGCTGTGCAGGTGATCTAAAAAGCGTCGGCGATGCTACTCCGCCGCAACCAGCTCCGCTTGCTGCGCCGATTTCTCGGGGCGCCAGGATTGCGCCGCGTGGCGGGCGCGGTCTGCCAGGGCGGCTAGGCGTCCGCGCAGGTTTCGTCCACCCACCACCGACGACAAGATCACCGAATGCGTCGCAAAGCGGCGCTTGAAATCCTCGCCGCCGCAGAGAAAATCGATCGTGGTCAAGCCCCGGTCAAACGACCACTGGATGTAATCCATCATCAAGACCATGCCCGGCGAGGCCCGTTCGAAGGCCGGATCATAGGTGGTGACGAAAGCCATCATCGTTCCATGCTGCTCGAAATTGATCGAGATGGCGATGATCTCGTCTTCGCGTTCGAGCACGAAGATGCGCAGCAACCCGAGCTTGGCCAGAACGGAGATCAGTGCCGCCAGCGCGGGGGAGCCTTCGTCGAAGAGGTCCGAAACGCGGCCGTGTTTTGCAAGCCACAACCGCTTCAGCGCGGCGACGCGCTCCAGCACCGGCTCGCGGGCTTCCTGTGCATCCATCAGGCGGAAACGCAGCGCGCCGCCTTCCTCCATGAATTTGTAGCCACGGCGATAGTTTTGCCGAGTTTTCTTCGACTGGCTTTCAAACCATTGTGCGCCGCGTTGCCCGGCGCCGGAAACTCGATAGCTGACCTCACTGCGGTGGCTTGGCTGCAAGATATTGCCCTGGCCTGGGGCGGCGGGACCAAGCAGGGTTCGGAATCGGGCATCAGGCAACAGACGATTGAGGTAGGCAAGATCGAAGCCGCCATCGTCGAGGATATGTTGCCAGAGTTGCGGCAGGATCTGTGGCTCGGCATCGGGAGCAACCAGGACATCGCCATAGTCGCAGTGATCTTTCGCCGCCCATTCCAGCATACGGATGCCTGAGCGCCAGAAGGTCGCGAGCGCAATGACGGCCTCGAGACGCTCGCCGCTCCAGACCAGGCCGATCCTGAGACCGCGACGGTCCTGATGCGGTGTGGTGTGCCACCAGGCCGAGATCCAGTCGGGATGCTGGAAAACGAGGCCGCCGGCGCGTTGCCAGAGCGCTGCCCAGGCGGGCGCGATTTCTGCCAGTCGCGCTGGCGAGGTCGCAATTTCGATCCGGTGCGTTCGCGGCATCCGGAACACGGCGGGTCCGTTCATGGCCTCCCCCTTTGCGGCGATTGCTGTGGCTCGGGCTTGTCGGTGCGGAAATGTCTGGCGATCTGCCGCCACATCCGCTTCAGCGGCAGGACATAGAGGCCTGCGAGCGACTGGTAGTCGCGCACGTTGCGTTCGATCAAACCGAACTTGAAGTCCTCGTCGGGTCTCGGAACGCACATGGTTCCGAAGAGCCGATCCCAGAACGAGAAGAGCAGCCCGAAGTTCTTGTCGTAGTGGCGCGGGTCGGTGCTGTGGTGCAGCTGATGCCAGTGCGGGCACAGGATCAGATTGTTCAACGGTCCAAACGAGATCTTGAAATGCGTGTGCCTGACGAAATCCATCATCAGGATGTTGCGTATGATGTAGACGTTGACGCCGAAGACCGTCAGCTCGACGAGGTTCAGCGACACCAGCGACCAGATGCCGAAGCAGATGCCGGGAATGACGCCGTCCCAGGCCCGGTTCATCAATTCGTCGAGCGGGTGGACGCGATCCTTGGTGATGCCGACCATCACCTCGGCCGAATGGTGGACCTTGTGCAGTTCCCACAGCACCGGGTAGCGGTGCTGGGCGACGTGGTAGAGATAGTACGAGATGTCGTAGGCAAGCAGCATGGTGATGGTGAAGATCGTCACCGTCACCGGCCCTGCCGGTCCTTCGATCAGGGGCGGCTGGATCGCCAGCAGCGTGGAGAGCAACCAGTTCGTCGCATAGCCGACGGCGCTGACGAAGACGACGCCGGCGGGCAGCATGAGGAATGGCATCAGCGCCTTCCGCGTCACCCAGAACAAAAGGTCGGCTTTCGCCGAAGGGTGCGTGATGACCTCATGCGGGACTGCGAACTCGAAAAACTCTTTCCAGCTCTTTTTCTCGACCGTGCGCCAGTAGGCGACCAGGGCGCTGACCAAAGCAGTCAGCAACAGAAGTCCGGTCGCCAGCAGGCCGGCGCCGGAAATCCGGTCAAGAACCTTGTAGACGATATCGCTGGCCATTTCCAAGGTTGCCGCCTCTTCATCCGGCTTTTCCGGTCGTCGCGGTCATAACATTGAAGTCCTCAAGCAAATGCGATGAAAATTGGTTAAGAAATCATGAGGCTTTCTAGATTTTAGGCACTTATCGGCAGGCGACGAGACCTCATGCTTCGGCGGTCATCCGTCTCAACCGGCGCAACGATAGATATTCATAGGGTGGTCGGCGTGACGGAACGCCTCACCATCGCCGCGGTCCAATGTGCTGGGCGTGATGATGGGAACGTGAGACGAGATGCTTCCGGCCGGTGCTCTTGCCATCGTCGTCGGCTTTCGCCATGAAGGCCGATGAATTCCCCTCTGCCAGCCAGCGCACGCCAGCGGCTCGACGACCTGCTCGTCCAGCGCGGGCTGTTTGCCAGCCGCTCACGTGCCCGCGACGCGGTCGAGCGTGGCACGGTGACCGTCGACGGCGTCATTGCGCGCAAGCCCGGCCAGAGCGTTTTGCCGCAATGCCTTGTTACCATCGATGATCCGGCGCAAGGCTATGTGTCGCGCGCGGCACTCAAGCTGATCGGTGGGCTCGATCATTTCGGCCTCGACCCTGCCGGCTGTGAAGCGCTCGACATTGGCGCCTCGACCGGCGGCTTCACCCAGGTGTTGCTCGAGCGCGGCGTGGTCCATGTCACCGCGGTCGATGTCGGTCATGGCCAGATGCATCCTGATATCGGCGGCGACCCGCGTGTGACGGTGATCGAAGGACTGAACGCCCGCGACCTCGCCGTTGCCGATCTCAGCGGGCGTATTCCGGATTTCATCGTGTCCGACGTCAGCTTCATCTCTCTGAAACTGGCGCTGCCGCCGGCGCTTGGTCTGGCGAAGGCTGGCGCCAAGGCCATGTTTCTGGTCAAGCCGCAATTCGAGGCGGGCCGTGATGCGATCGGCAAGGGTGGTCTGTTGAAAGACCCCTACGACGCCTCCCGTGTCGCCGGCCTGCTGCAGGATTGGCTGGACTCCGTTCCCGGTTGGCGCTCGCTGGGGCTGCATTTGTCGCCGATCGAGGGCGGCGACGGCAATCGCGAATTCCTGCTCGGTGGGATCAAGGACCGATGAGCGCGCGCTTCAGCATCAGGAAACTTGGCGCTCAGGGGGACGGTGTCGCCGAGACCGAGACAGGAGATCTGTTCATTCCCTTCACACTGCCCGGTGAAACGGTTACCGCCGCGCGCGAAAGGGATCGCGCCATGCTGATGGCGGTGCTGGAATCATCGCCGCTGCGCATTGATCCCGCCTGCCGCCATTTCACCGAATGCGGCGGTTGCGCGCTCCAGCATTTCGAAGCCGAAGCCTATCGCCAGTGGAAACGCGAAAAGGTGGCGCACATCCTGAAGGGCAAAGGCATCGATTACGAGATCGGTGACCTGGTCGCTTGCGCGCCGCAGACGCGCCGCCGTGTCGTGCTTGCCGCCCGGCGTACCGATACAGGCATGCTGCTCGGCTTCCATCGCCATCTGTCGCCGGAGATCATCGCCATATCGGAATGCCCGATCTCGCTGCCTGAGATCGTCGCTTCGCTCGATCGGTTGAAGGCGCTCGCCGAATTGGTCTGCGCAACAACCAAATCGTTCCGGCTGGCGGTCACCGTGACCGGTTCGGGTCTCGATGTCGCGGTTCACGAATCCGGCAAGCTGGGGGAGCATCAGCGCCGCATCGCTGCCAATTTCGTCATGGCGCAGGGCTTTGCCAGGCTGTCCATCGATGACGAAATCATCATCGAGCCGAAAAAGCCGGTGGTCATGTTCGGCAGCGTCGCTGTCGCCTTGCCCCCCGGCGCGTTCCTGCAGGCAACCGAGGCCGCCGAACAGGCGATGGCCGATATCGTCGGTGGGCATCTGAAGCGTGCCAAGAAGGTGGCGGATCTTTTCGCCGGCTGCGGCAGCTTTGCTCTGCGTCTGGCCGCGAAGTCGGAAGTCCATGCGGTGGAAGGCGATGCGGCAGCCCTTTCGGCCCTCGACCGTGGATCGCGTTTCGCCACTGGCTTGAAGCGGGTGACGGGTGAACGCCGCGACCTGTTCCGGCGGCCGCTGACATTCAAGGAATTGAATGCCTTCGATGGTGTGGTGTTCGACCCGCCGCGCGCCGGCGCCGAGGATCAGTCGAAGCAGATCGCCCGTTCGGATGTGCCGTACGTCGCCGCGGTGTCCTGCAATCCGGTGACGCTCGCGCGAGATTTGCGCATCCTGATCGACGGCGGCTACATCCTGAAAGGCGTGACGCCGATCGACCAATTCCTGTGGTCGCCGCATGTCGAAGCGGTGGCGTTGCTGGAGAAGCCGAAGCGGAGGCGGTAGGTCGCTTGTGCTTGAGTTGCGCGTGAATTGGGCCTATTTTGATACCGTACGCATCAAAATATGCTAGGTAATCGTCATGAACTCCGCAGCCCTCGAAATTCCGGCGTCACGCTTTGGCGATGAACGGTCGCCTTACCTTTCGGCAAGGCGTGTCGCGGAACAGCTTGGTGTCAACCTGACCGAATTGGCCGGCCTGATCGGGGTCGCGCGCAACACGCTTGCCGCCAAGGCCGGCGCGCGCAAGGTCGACGCCGCCCTCAGCCCGATCGTCCGCATCCTGTCGATGGCCGGTGAAATGGCCGGCGGCGAGCAACGTGCGGCGATCTGGTTTAAGCACCAGCCGATCCCCGGCTGGGCGGGAAAGACCGCCTACGACCTGGTTCGCGAGGGCAAGACGGACAAGGTGCTTGCCTATCTGGAGGCCGTCCGCTCCGGCGTGTATGCCTGAGATCAGCCTGACCTTGTGGCGGGCCATCGTACCGCGTTGGGCGCATCTGCCGCTTTCGGGCGAGGGCGCTGCCCACTTCGGCGGTCGCTGGAATCCAATTGGCGCTTCAACGATCTATGCGGCGCGCGAATTGTCCACCGCCTGGGCGGAGTACAATCAGGGCTTTGTCCAGCATCCGGCGTTAATTGCCCAACTTGAGCTCTCGGGCGCGCGCTTGGCCGATCTGACCGATGCCGCAATGCTGAGCGAATTGGCCATGACGGCGGGTATTCACCAATGCGAATGGCGAGACATGCTGGATCAGGGCCTTGTGCCCGAGACCCACAAGCTGCGGGATCGCCTGCTTGCCGATGGGGTGAACGGCGTGATCTATCCGTCCTTCATGTCGCCCGGCGGCACGTGCGTTGCGCTCTGGCGCTGGAACGAGGATGGCGCGCCGCGCCTGGAGGTCGTCGACCCCGACCGGCGTCTACCGAAATCGCCGGCATCCTGGCTTTAGGGCAATTCAGATGGGCGAGTAAGCTCGTCGACTGTTCTTATCAAACCCTGGTGCCGCCCACCGTCATCTGGTTCATGCGCAGATGCGGCTGGCCGACGCCGACGGGCACGCCCTGTCCGGCCTTGCCGCACATGCCGATGCCGGTGTCGAGCTTCATGTCGTTGCCGATCATCGAGACGCGGTGCATGGCGTCCGGACCGTTGCCGATCAGCATCGCGCCCTTGATCGGCTGCGTCACCTTGCCGTTCTCGATCATGTAGGCCTCGGTGCAGCCGAACACGAATTTGCCCGAGGTGATGTCGACCTGGCCGCCACCGAAGGAGACGGCATAGATGCCGTTCTTGACCGAGGCGATGATTTCGTCCGGCTCCATGTCACCAAATGTCATGTAGGTGTTGGTCATGCGCGGCATCGGCTGGTGGGCATAGCCTTCGCGGCGGCCGTTGCCGGTCGCCTTCATGCCCATCAGCCGGGCATTCTGGCGATCCTGCATGTAGCCGACCAGCTTGCCATCCTCGATCAGCACATTGCGGGCCGAAGGTGTGCCTTCATCGTCGACGGTCAGCGAGCCGCGCCGCTCGGGCATCGTGCCGTCGTCGACGACGGTGACCCCCTTGGCGGCGACCTGCTGGCCGAGCAGGCCGGCGAAGGCCGAGGTCTTCTTGCGGTTGAAATCGCCTTCCAGCCCATGGCCGACGGCCTCGTGCAGCATGACGCCCGGCCAGCCGCTGGACAAGACGATGTCGAAAGTGCCGGCCGGGGCCGGTATGGCCTCGAGATTGACCAGAGCTTGCCTGAGCGCCTCCTTGGCGGCGTGCTTCCAGCTGTCCTCGACCAGGAATTCGCCAAACGCCTTGCGGCCACCCATGCCGTAGGAGCCGCTCTCCTGGCGGTCGCCATCGCCGACCACAACGGAGACGTTGATGCGGACCAGCGGGCGGATATCGCGCACCATTTGGCCATCGGCGCGCACGATCTCGACATGCTGCCAGGATGCGGCGAGCGATGCCGAAACCTGACGCACGCGCGGATCCTCGGCGCGCAGCCAGGCGTCGATTTCCTGCAAGAGCTTTGCCTTGGCCTCGAAGGAAGGCGAGGGGATAGGGTTCTCTTCGCCATAGAGATGGCGGTTGGTGCGGGCAGGTGCCGCGGCAAGCGTGCCGGAATAACCGCCCTTGACGGTTGAAACGGCATCGGCCGCGCGCAGCAGCGACGCTTCGGAGAGGTCGCTGGAATGCGCATAGCCGCTGGCTTCGCCGGCAACCGCACGCAGGCCAAACCCCTGGTCGGTGTTGAAGTTGGCGGTCTTCAGGCGGCCATTGTCGAACATCAGCGCTTCGCTCTCGCTGTATTCGAGGAACAACTCACCGTCATCGGCGCCGTTGATGGTCTCGGCGACGATCTGCTTGATGCGATCGTCTGAAATGTCGAATTGGCCGATCAGGCTGTTCATGGCGCGTCCGTTCACAGGAGGAATGGGTCTTTGCCACGATGTAGGCGCGAAGGCGCGCCGAGACAATCGCTCGGCCGCATTGTGAAGACAAAAGCGGTTTGCCAGCAGCCCGTCGACGTCACTTCTGGTTGATGATGCCGGTGATGTCGCAGGATTTCAGGGGAGGGCGGCGAAGCCGTCGGCAAAACCCTTGAGGTCGACCGGGATGCCGATGCCTTCTTCCGGGGTCTGGAAGACGATGAAGGTGGCCGACGTGCCGGTCTTCAGCGTGTCGAGAAGCGGCTTTTCGAGGATAACCTCGGCATAGCAGCCGTCCTGAAAGCAGCGCACGAAATAGGCGCGGCCGATGTCCTTGCCGTCGACATTGAGGCCGAGCCCGTTGGGCAAAAGCACGCCGAGCGGCGCCAGCACGCGCAGGATCTCCGCCTTGTTGTCGGCGGTGCGCAGCACCACGACCGACAGTCCCATCTCCGGACGGTCCTCGGCGACGACGTTCTGCATCATCACGCATTGTTCCGAGGTGGCACCGGCCGGCGTGTCGCAGATGATCGACCATGCGCCATGTGTCGAGCGCACGGTGCCGCTCGGCTGCGCGGCGTTCGCCGTGCCGGACACGATCGCGGACAAGCCGATGCCAGACAGGGCGGCGAAAAAGATGACCTTCGCCCAGTTTCTCGAAAACCGAGAGTTTCTCGAAAGCCAGTAATTCATGACGGCTCCATTGCGAATCACGGCACTTTAAGCCGCGCCAAAGCCAAGTAAAGGACGAGACCGCACCAGGTCTGCCCCGAAAAAGCCAATTGGGCGCTTTTCCCTGCCAATTTCGCCCGAATTGCGACGTTCGGCACCTGCGGCCCGCGGGAATGCTGCTGCGGGCTCAATGTAGGCGATTCGGTGCTGCCGCGGCTGCCTCCAAAGGCATATCCGGGCTTGCGCGCAAAAATGCCGCACGGTTTCGTCCGCTCCTTTCTTGCGGAGGGAAAAAGAGTATGGTTTGAACCACCTTGAAACTGTCGGGATTCCCGTCCCGGCATTGTTCGTTATTCTCGTGGGTACCGCAGCGAGGAACTGGGAGACGATGAGGGCGATGAGAAATTTCCTGGCAAACGCCAAGGTTCCAGCAAGTGCCAAGTTTCTAAGTGCTTGTGCCGCTGTCACGTTTTTCGCCGGCGCATCCGCCCATGCCGACCAGCCCAAGAACTGGGAGACAACCTTCCAGGCGCCGGCGACTGACATGATGCGGCAGATCGAGTGGTTCGGGAATTACACGATGTGGTTCATCGTTCCGATCACCATCCTGGTGCTGCTTCTCCTCGCTTATTGCATCGTCAGATTCCGTGCGAGCGCGAACCCGGTTCCGTCCAAGACCAGCCACAACACGCTGATCGAGGTGATCTGGACTGTCGGTCCGGTCGTCATCCTGCTTTGCCTGGCAATTCCCTCGTTCCAGCTGCTGACCGCGCAATACACGCCGCCGGAAGAAGCGAAGCTGACCGTCAAGGCGACCGGTAACCAGTGGAACTGGGACTACGAGTACCAGACCGAAAACACGCTCTCCTTCAATTCCGCGATCCTTCAGGACACCGACCGCGCCGCCGCCGGCAAGGAGGACCGCAAGGTTTATCCGCGCCTGCTCGCGGTCGACAATGAACTGGTGGTGCCGGTCAACACCATGACCCGCGTGCTCGTCACCGCGACCGACGTGATCCACTCCTTTGCCATGCCGTCGTTCGGCATCAAGATCGATGCCATTCCGGGCCGCACCAACGAGACCTGGTTCAAGGCGGAGAAGGAAGGTATTTTTTACGGCCAGTGCTCGCAGCTCTGCGGCAAGGACCATGCCTTCATGCCGATCGCCATCCGCGTCGTCTCCGATGCGCAGTTCAAGACCTGGCTGGCGGCAGCCAAGACCGATCTGCCCGGCGCCAACAAGACGCTGATGGCCGAGGTCGACGGCCAGAACAAGGTAGCGGCCGCCGGCAACTGATGCCGCGGGTTAGCAAGATTTAGGGAACGGAGCGGAACATGGCAGACGCTGCAGCTCACGACGGGCACGACCACAAGCCTTATCACGGCTGGGTCCGCTGGGTTTATTCGACCAACCACAAGGACATCGGCACGCTCTACCTGATCTTCGCGATCATGGCCGGCATCATCGGCGGTGCCTTGTCTGTCGCCATCCGCATGGAGTTGCAGGAGCCTGGCATCCAGATCTTCAGCGGTCTGGCGCAGATGGTCTACGGCATGAACGGTGACGCCGCGATCGACGGCGGCAAGAGCATGTACAATGCCTTCGCCACCGCGCACGCCCTGATCATGATCTTCTTCATGGTCATGCCGGCGCTGATCGGCGGCTTCGCCAATTGGATGGTTCCGATCATGATCGGCGCGCCCGACATGGCGTTCCCGCGCATGAACAACATCTCCTTCTGGCTGCTGCCGCCGGCCTTCATCCTGCTTCTCACCTCGATGTTCGTGCCGAGCGCGCCGGGCGCCTTTGGCGTCGGTGGCGGCTGGACGCTCTATCCGCCGCTTTCGACCTCGGGCCAGCCCGGGCCGGCCATGGATCTGGCGATCCTGTCGATCCACATTGCCGGTGCGTCGTCGATCCTCGGCGCCATCAACTTCATCACCACCATCTTCAACATGCGCGCGCCCGGCATGACGCTGCACAAGATGCCGCTGTTTGCGTGGTCGGTGCTGATCACCGCCTTCCTGCTCCTGCTGTCGTTGCCGGTTCTGGCCGGTGGCATCACCATGCTGCTTACCGACCGCAATTTCGGCACCACCTTCTTTGCGCCCGACGGCGGCGGCGACCCGATCCTCTTCCAGCACCTGTTCTGGTTCTTCGGTCACCCTGAAGTGTACATCCTGATCCTGCCGGGCTTCGGCATCATCAGTCACGTCATCTCGACCTTCTCGAGGAAGCCGGTGTTCGGCTATCTCGGCATGGCCTATGCCATGGTGGCGATCGGCGCCGTCGGCTTCATCGTGTGGGCGCACCACATGTACACGACCGGCCTGTCGCTCGATACGCAGCGCTATTTCGTCTTCGCCACCATGGTCATCGCGGTGCCGACAGGCGTGAAGATCTTCTCCTGGATCGCGACGATGTGGGGCGGGTCGATTTCGTTCAAGACGCCGATGCTGTGGGCGCTGGGCTTCATCTTCCTGTTCACCATCGGCGGCGTCACCGGCGTCCAGCTGGCCAATGCCGGCCTCGACCGCTCGTTGCATGACACCTATTTCGTCATTGCCCACTTCCACTACGTGCTGTCACTGGGCGCGGTGTTCGCCATCTTCGCCGGCTGGTACTACTGGTTCCCGAAGATGACCGGCTACATGTATTCGCCCGTCATCGCCAACACCCATTTCTGGGTCACCTTCGTCGGCGTGAACCTGATCTTCTTCCCGCAGCACTTCCTCGGTCTCGCCGGCATGCCGCGCCGCACCATCGACTACCCCGATGCGTTCGCCGGCTGGAATTATGTGTCGTCCATCGGCTCGTATATCTCGGCCATCGGCGTCCTGATCTTCCTCTATGGTGTGTTCG